>JAALKG010000086.1 GCA_011088145.1 Cyanobacteria bacterium MH1_Bin12
ATTTCCCTCTCAACCAACCCTCTTTTTTCACCCCCCTTTTTTCCCATCCATCCAATATCTCAAACAAGAGTTACGATTAAAAATTTGGTTTTCGGAACAAACTCTACTTCTGTAGAACTGGTCTCATAGGATACGCCACGAAATTTTAATAATGCCATGATCTTGATATCGTAAATTAACGCCATAGCATGTTCGGCAACGGCATAAGGTGAATAGGCAGGGACACGGACAACTGTTATTTGTAATTGGGATACAGCTGTCAGATCAACATTGTTATAACCTGCACATCTTAGAGCAATCAGACGAGTACCTCCTTGAGCCAGAATTTCTAGGGTTTCACGATTAAGTTGATCATTAACAAAAACACATACTGCGATGAAGCCCATGGCTAAAATAGCTGTATTTTCATCCAGATTAGGTTTGAAAAAGACTAATTCATGATTGTAGTTAACATTAACTTTTTCTAAAAAATGACGATCGTATGTTTTGGTACTAAAAACGGCAATTTTCATGACATAAAAACTAATTTAAAATTAAATAAATGATCAGTTAAAAGAAATTAATGTTCAGGTTGATAGATTGTGTTCAATCAATTTAATGAAAAAACAAGACTTTGCAAATTTAAGTTCAGATGAGATGTTTATCATCTTTGACTCCTTAACATGATATATTTTACTCATTTAAAACTTGTGAATTTGTCCATGAGTGAATTTTTAAGTTTAATGTTGATGGTCTAAATTATTTGTTTATGAAATTAATTGATTCTAAAGGACGTTTATTCGGAAAAGTCAATATCCTTGATTTAGGTGCGATCGCTGTTATTATACTAGTTTTAATTGGTATATTTATCGTTCCAGGCCCTACGGGTTCAGTTGCCCAAGTGGGAAATAATACCCCTGATGACATCGAAGTTAGCTTATTAGTCCGAGGTTTAAATATTAAAAACCCTCCAGAATTTATAGCATCTTTAAAAGATACTAAAGTAGACATTATCGTCAGAAATGAAACCGCAGGAAATTTACAAATTATATCTGTAGAAGAATTACCCAATTATATGGCAGCAAATCAACCTGATGGTACTGTCAAAGCCGTACTCGATCCTCGTCCTATTGTTGCCTATAGTACAGATATGATTTTACTAATGAACGGAAAGGGACAAATGACTGATGATGGAGCGGTTTTGGCAAACCAAAAAGTAAAAATTGGTAGCGTATTAGAACTCGACGGTAAAAATTATAATTTCCGTGGCAGTGTTATTGACGTAAATCAGTTGAATTAATCCTTTATGGACAAAGAATTTAGCACAATCATCAAAAATATAGAGTAGAGAATAATTGTTAATTGTTAATTGTTAATTGTTAGCAAATCCTAATTAGAGTCTGCTGAAAAATATGAAACCTTTACGAATAATGCTTAACAGCTAAAATTCACCTCGAAAAATACCAAAAATCCCCCCAAATTTCCATTGTCAATTATCCTTACCAGGGATTTTTGACTTTTTCGCCCAAGCCCTAATTACTGTTTTCTCTGTGATTTTTCAGAAAAGTTAAGAAATCTTTTTCTACTAGAGGCCTACTCACTAACCATCCTTGGATAGCATCACATTCTAAAAAATTTAACATTTGCTTTTGATCTTCTGTTTCTACTCCCTCAGCAACTACCATCATGTTATAACTTTTGGCGATCGTAATAACAGCCGAAACTAATGCTTTGTCTTGGTAACAACAAGTGACATCATCAATAAAAGATTTATCAATTTTTACTAAACGAAAGGGAAATTTTTTTAAGTAACTCAAAGAAGAATAACCTGTACCACAATCATCTAAGGAAAAATGAACTCCAATCCCAGATAATTCATTAATAATAGATGTTGAGGATTCTATATCAGTCATTAAAATACTTTCGGTTATTTCTAACTCTAAATTTTGTGATGGAAATTTAGTTTGCTCCAAAATCTTTTTGACATCAGCAACAAAACTTTCTGTTTGAAATTGTTTTGTCGAGACATTTACCGCTAAGGTCAAAGATGAATAACCCATATCCTGCCATTTTTTGCCTTGATAACAAGCTGTTTCTAATACCCATTTTCCAATTTGTACGATTAAACCTGTTTCTTCAGCTATAGGAATAAATTTATCAGGAGGAATTAGACCTTGTATTGAATTTTGCCAGCGAACTAAGACTTCTGCTCCTCGAATAGTATTGGTTTTAAAATCGAATTGTGGTTGAAAATTAAGAAATAACTCGTTCTTTTCCAGAGCATTTTGACATCCTCCCAGCGTCGGAGACGCGGGAGGATGTCAAATGTAGCAGTATTTTCCCTAGTGGCAAATATTATTTCATCATTATTTTCTAAGCGATGATTAGAGATTTGTTGTCCATTGACAAATATTCCATTTTGACTTTTTTTTCCGTCTAAATTGCCATCGATTAAAAGATAAAAATATTCTCCCAGAGCAGATTTTTTTTTGATTAGAGTACCATGATGTCTAGAAATATTGTCACCACTTAATTTAATAGCACAACTGGAGTGACGACCAATGACATAAACATTTTTATTTAAGTTAATGGCTAGTTGTCCTGGTGAATCATCTAAAGACAAAATGAGTAAATGATTATTCTGGTTTGCTAGTTGATTCATTTAACAAATAAAAATAACATCCCGATCGATGTTTTTAATTAGTTTTCAGTTTATTTGTGAGTTAGTACGATCAAATTGAAATAACTCTAAGTTTACTACAATATTTTGGAACTATTGTTTTGACTAAGAAACATTATCCTTACTCGAGTATAACAACTCAATTACTATTTTTATTGAGAAAATGATATTATCAATTTCAAAAATTAGATTAGTGATAGTAAGTTATTGACAATATATCATCTAATTTTTAGTAAAAACTATATTCTAATAATGAACTATTTATTCTTTCATTAATAAATAATACTTATTGATTGGAAAATATAATTCATAAATATGTTTTTTGTCTTTCTATAAAATACAATCAGATTTTATTAAAAAATCCATTATTTTCTTTTCTTTTAAAGGAATAGTTAACCAATTCCCTTGAATTTCCTCACACCCAAATTGCAACAATTCATCGACTTTAGCTTTTTCTTCAACCCCTTCAGCGATAACTCTTAAATTAAAACTTTGAGCAACATTGACGATCGCACCAACTAAAGCTTTATCCTGAGGATTAGAACTAAGATCATTAATAATAGGTCGATCGATTTTCAAAGTAGAAAATTGAAATTGCTTCAAATAGCCAAAAGAAGATACACCTGTACCAAAATCATCTAGGGCAATTTTAACACCGATCTCATTAAGTTCCATTAAACATTTTCGACTTAATTCCATATTGAGAGCAAGTGTGCTTTCTGTCACCTCCAATTCCAGTAAATAAGGTTCCAGTTTGGTTTTATCTAAAACACTCTCGATCATCGCCACAAAATTAGTCTGCTGAAATTGTTGGCTAGAAATGTTAATACAAATTGGTTGATCTGTTAATGACTCCTCTTGCCACCTTTTTCTTTGTTGACAAGCAGTTTCAAGCACCCATTCTCCTATAGGTACAATTAAACCAGTTTCTTCTGCCAGAGAAATAAATTCTCCAGGACTTACTATACCTAAATCACGATGTTCCCAACGAATTAAAGCTTCTATACCTGTTATTTTATTTTCATTGACAGCAATTTGTGGTTGATAGCATAAACAAAACTCTTTTCTTTCTAAAGCATGAGCCAACAATTTTTCTATTCTAAGTAAACGTTCAGTTTCTAACTGCAATTTTTCATTGGCAAATTTATAATTATTACTTCCTGATTCTTGACTTTTCGCTAAAGCATCTTGAGCTTCGTGAATCATCGTACCAGCAGTCTTTTCTTCGTTTCCTTTTAAAGCAATACCAATGCTAATTCTGGTATAAACCTTTTTATTATCGAGAAAAAATTGTTGTTTGAGAGACTCCAACATCCTATTGCAGACTCTTCCAACATCTTGAGTACTTCTAACTTGAGGTAAAATACAGCCAAATTGAGATGATTCCCAATAAGCAATACTATCCCCTAAACGTAAACAAGCCCTCAAACGCTTGGCAAAACCTTCTAAGATTCGAGATTTTAGTCTATAGTTTAAGCTGTTTCCATTTTCCTCAAAAATTTCCAATTCGAGAAACACTAAAGACAATAAATCATCACTTCTAAAGCTATTTGCGATCGCCATTTTTAACTGTTCCATCAATAAAGGGCGACTTGGCAATCCAGTTTGTAAATCACCATCTAATAACCAATAAGAAAAAGAACGATTTATAGTATTTGTTCTACGTAACAAAGTTGCATGCAAACGAGAGACTTTTTGAGAATTTAAGACAATTGTATTACGACTATCTCGTCCTACAGAATAATTTGCTCCTTCCAAAATAACAGTTTTACGAGAATCTTCATCTTCGATTACTAATACATGATGAAACTGATTATAATTTCCATCCATTGCCGATTTCATATAGTCGCTATTCATAAACTTTAAAAAATAAAATGCCTTTGTTCAGTAGCTTTGTCGAAAAGAAAACACCCATCATATTCTCTATATTAAAACACCTTGCTAATTAAACCAATTATTAATTTTTTGTCTTTTTTTCTGACTGATGGAGAAATATACTCGCTTCTTTACTAGGTAATGGACGACTAAATAAGTTTCCTTGAATTAATGTACATCCCAATCCTCTGAGTAATTCCATTTGCTCTAATTTTTCTACACCTACAGCGATTAAACGACAATCATATCCCTGGCACAACACAGATATACTTTGAACTAAGGCTTGAACTTTTTGATCATTGTCAATTTTATTGATGATACTAGGACTAATTTTAACTGTATTAAAAGGTATTTTTGGCAAATGAATTAAAGCAGAATTACCTGAACCAAAACTATCTAAACAGAGTCTGACCTTTAAAGCCGATAATTTTTCTAAGGTTTTATAGGCTATCTCTGGATTTTGTAAAAAACAATTTTCCCTCAATTCTAATTCTAGTAAAGATGGCGGTAATTGAGTTTGTTCTAAAATTTTGACAATTGTTGCCACAAAATTAGGTTGAATAAATTGTCGATTAGAGATATTTATACCAATAGGCAAAGGGCTAATTCCTTCTTCAATCCATTTTTTTATTTGTAAAGTTGCCGTTTGAAGAATCCAAACTCCCAAGGGAAGCATAAACTCAGTTTCTTCTGTCAATCGCAGAAAATGACGAGGGGTGACTTTTCCTAATTCGGGATGGTTCCACCTGAGTAATGCTTCTAAACCAGTAAATTTTTGTGTATTGCTATCAATTTGTGGTTGATAACACAGAAAAAATTGTTGTTCTTGGACAGCATTACCAATTAAAGTTTCGAGTTTTAATAGACTAGCACTTTTAGGAGTTAGATTAAATCCAGTCACTCCATAACTGGAATTTTTGCCAGCTTTAGCTTGTTCTAACGATAGTAAACTATTTTTAATCAGTAATGTAGGGTTTTCTCCATCTATGGGATAAATTAAGAAACTCAAATGAGCTTGTAATTGAAGTTCCTTACCTATTTTTACTTCTCTTAAAAAAAGATTACCTTGTCTATTACTATCTTCACTTAATAAATCCTTCAGGATCGGATGATTTAATTTCTCCTTATGAATATTGTCAAACTTAAAACTCGCAGCTGGATTTAAATAAGTTAAATTACCATTGGAGTCTAATTCAATAATTGGATTAGGGCTTAATTCGGGGAAAGAAGCTAAACGAATTAATTCCTGTTGCTCTTCTGAAACTTCACCCTTGGATTCTTTAGCAATCATCGTGTCACTAGATTGACTTTCTAAGGTAACGCGAGAAGCCGCAATATTATCTAAACCTTCGGGATTAAATAAATCAATCCCTGATTCAGTATTCACGATGTAATAACTGGCTTTTGCTTCATTAGCAAAGAAAATACTATCACCATGTTTTAAATCACGAAAAGGCATGGAACGTCCATTGATAGATATGCCATTAGTACTTTTTTTCCCTTGTAAATTACCGTCAAGAATACGATAAGAAAAATCATTATCATCATCACCATCTGTCTGACGAATTAAACTGGCATGAGTACGAGATACCTGATAGTCATAAAGTACAACGGAATTATTTGAATCTCTTCCAATAGTATATTGGGTCTGTTCTAAAGGAATGATTCTTCTGCCTTTCCGATCTTCAATAACTAATATGTGACGAAATTTTTGCACTTCACTCATCTATATAGCACCCAAAGTAATCAATTTAAGAAATATCAATTTTTAAGATTAGTTGGTTATTCTTTTTAATAACCACTAACTATTATAATAGTTGAGTTGATGCTATAATTTGCCGATTAATTTTGCTTTGTTGATAATTCTTTTCTTTGTTTGTTTCCCATAAGTAATTTTACTTTGTCATCGAGGAAGTTTTCTCAAGGAAGATTTTACAAATTATAAGTAAATAATCACAAGTTTTAGTTAGCTATTTCGAAATGGTAATCTTCCCAATTAAATATCAAGAAGAAAAGCGATTAATTAGTCTAAAAGATCCCGATTCTCAATTCCCCAATTCCCCATTGTTATTGTCAAATTTTTCCTCTCAATTACCTAAAAGGTTATATTAGAACAAGTCATAAATCCATGACCATCGTTGTTTGATGAGCAGTTCACTCCCGAAATAAATAGTAATAATTAGGTCACATGTCTGTATCTGAAATTCATAGCAAAAATCCCCCTGAGAATAATTTCATGAAAAAAAAAACAAACATAAATAATGATTCAACGGGATTTATTCATGTTTTAAAAAATACCAATTTTGTTATTCTTTGGTTGGGACAAATATTTTCTCAGCTGGCAGATAAAATATATCTAGTTTTGATGATTGCGATTATTAGTAGCAATTTTAAGCCCGAGGGTGAAAGTATTAGTGGTAGAGTTTCTTTGATTATGATTGCTTTTACTTTACCTGCCATCTTTTTTGGTTCTTTAGCTGGTGTTTATGTCGATCGCTGGTCAAAAAAGAGTACCCTCGTATTATCTAATATTGGTAGAGGAATGTTAGTTTTGTTAATTCCTGTTTGTTTATCAATAAATTATATAAAAATTCAGATCTTATCTTTACCTTTTGCTTTTTGTTTATTATTAGTAATCACTTTTTTGGTTTCAACCTTAACCCAATTTTTTGCTCCAGCGGAACAGGCAAGTCTTCCTCTAATTATCAAGAAAAACAACTTATTAGCCGCTAATTCTATCTATACAACTACCATGATGGCAATGTTAATTGTTGGTTTTGCCATTGGTGAACCGCTATTAGATGCGATCGCATCTTGGTCTCAAAATTTTAATTTTAGCTATGGAAAAGAATTTTTAGTCGGATTTTCTTATACTTTAGCTGGAATCATTTTAATTCTTTTAAAAACCAAAGAAACAAACAAAGATAAACAAATTCCAGAAAATCATCCCTGGGAAGATATCAAAGAAGGTTTACGATACCTAAAAAGCAATCGTCTGGTAAGTAATGCGATGTTACAATTAGTTATTTTATTCTCTATCTTTGCTGCTTTAGCAGTCTTAGCCGTCAGTTTAGCCGAAACGATACCGGGCATGGAAGCTGATCAATTCGGTTATCTATTAGCCGCCACAGGGGTCGGTATTGCCATTGGTGCAGCAATGATCACTAGTCAAGGAAACAAATTGACCAATCATAAATTATCTTTTTGGGGTTTAATTGGTATGACGATCGCTTTAACAGGCTTATCCTTTGCCACACATAGCCTCATATTGGCTTTGTCTATGACCGTTATTTTAGGCTTTTTTGCCGCCTTAGTAGGTGTTCCTATGCAAACGACGATTCAAGGACAAACCCCTGCTAATATGCGAGGAAAAGTTTTTGGTTTGCAAAATAATGGAGTGAATATTGCCTTGTCTTTACCTTTAGCCTTGGCTGGAATCGCCGAAACTTATCTTGGTTTAAGGGTTGTACTAATTATTTTAGCCTTATTCGCCCTATCTGGTGTGGCACTAAATTCAACTTTAATTGAAAAAAAGGGAACTAATTGAGGCTTATTTGCTTCATACTAATTTATATAGCAATCCAAAATCATTTGTAATAATTTAAGAGAATATTGAACGAAACATTGATAAAAAATTATCATTAGTATTGCTCTATATTCCCACACTAAACACTTAATTATCAGGATCGATATAGATAGGATAGATTTTATAGGAAATTGTATTATGTTGATGAATAAATACAGGTTGAAATTGATAAAAATAATTTACCAAATGTGCTTTTTATTGGGATTAAGCTTTGGCTTAGTCGTTCTCGATGTTTTGCCCCGATATGAACAGGGCAACTTGAGTCAAAACAACTCCGTTATGGCTCAAATCCCATCCGATAATGATTTGCAGAAATATGCTCGGGCTGCGACAACTATCGAAAACTTACGTCAAAATACTTATCGGAATATTAAAAAAATAGTTGGGACATCAAACACACCGCAATTAGCCTGTCATCAACAGCAAAGTTTCCAAAAATTACCAGATAACGCCCGTAGTATGGCAGTAAATTACTGTAATAAATCAGAAAGAATTGTAAAACAAAGTGGTTTAAGTATTAATCAATTTAATAGAATCACTCAACAATTAAAAAATAATCCCGCTCTTTATAAACGGGTACAACAGATGATGAATAGATAAACTTATTATAAATTATCAATTATCCCTTAGCGATATATCAGTAAAAGTAATCAAATTACAACTTGATTCTGGAAGAAAAACCGATAAGATAGATAACAACTATAATTAAAATAAGTCATTATCTTATCTTTAGAAATTACGACCTTTGAAGTCGTTTAGTTCACAAATATAAAATTAAATACACTAGAAAAGGAATTGTAAAACTTATGCCACAACTTATGGAAATGCCAAGTTTGGACTTTACCAGCGACATCTATAAAGATGCTTATAGCCGTATCAATGCGATAGTGATTGAAGGAGAAGCTGAAGCCCATAGTAACTACATTGATATGAGTGCAATGCTTCCTGAGCAAACAGAGGAATTAAAGCGTTTAGCAAAAATGGAAAATCGTCACAAAAAAGGTTTCCAAGCCTGTGGAAGAAACCTAAGTGTGACTCCTGATATGGAATTTGCCAAAGAGTATTTTTCAGGTTTACATGGTAATTTTCAAAAAGCAAAAGCTGAAGGCAAAGTTGTTACCTGTCTTTTAATTCAATCTTTAATTATTGAAGCTTTTGCGATCGCTGCTTATAATATTTATATACCCGTTGCGGATCCTTTTGCTCGTAAAATAACCGAAGGAGTTGTTAAAGATGAATATTTACACCTTAACTTTGGAGAAGAATGGTTAAAAGCTAACTTTGAGACCTCCAAAGCCGAATTACAAGAAGCAAATAAAGACAACTTGCCTATTGTTTGGAGAATGCTCAACGAAGTTGAAAATGATGCCAAAGAACTCGGTATGCCTAAAGAAGAGTTAGTCGAAGATTTTATGATCAGTTATGGTGAAGCTCTTGCCAACATCGGTTTTTCTACTGGTGAAATCATGAAAATGTCTTCTTACGGTTTAAGAGCTGCATAAAATTACAAATCTAAATAAGATTATAAAAAATCCTCCTAATTCAACGGTCAAAACTGAAGTTAGGGGGATTTGTTTGTTTGATTTTATGATTGGTGCTTTATTAGAGCTTTGAATATGACTGCCTATCCCTCAAAACAAAATTGATGCTCTAATACTGAATAAATTCACAAACTATGCTATTGTTGGTGATTTTCTGTTCTCACCGAAGACGTGCGAAGCAGGAATTCTTCTCAATTCTCAATTCTCAATTCTAATAATAGATTCCAGCTTTTTTCCATCTATTTAACGCTTCTCCCAATCGATCGCAATCAGCAATTAAACTAATCCGTACATAACCTTCTCCTCCTTCACCAAAGGCATTACCTGGAGTTACGACTACCCCCGTTTTTTGTAATAAATCTAAGGCAAAATCTGTAGAATTAGAATTACGAGGAGTGGGTATCCATAGATACATCGTAGCTTGGGAAGGTTTGACTTGCCATCCCATCTGACTTAAACCATCAATTAAAAAATCACGACGTTGTTGATAACGTTGTTGTACTTGATGAATATAGCTATCTGGTAATTGTAAAGCAGTTTCAGCGGCGGCTTGAATCACACTAAAGATGCCGTAGTCCAGATTAGTTTTTAAGGTTCTTAGTCCTTGAATAATCTCACTATTACCCACGACAAAACCAACACGCCAACCTGCCATATTATAAGTCTTAGAAAGGGTATGGAACTCTACTCCAATATCTTTAGCATCAGGTATTTGTAATAAACTCGTGGGTTCATATCCTTCAAAAGCTAATTCAGCATAAGCTAAATCATGAACTAACATAATCTCATAATGTTTTGCCCAAGAGACGATTTCTTCAAAAAAAGCTCTTGGTGCTGTCGCAGTTGTGGGATTATTAGGATAGTTGAAATATAGTATTTTAGTCTTTTTGGCAATATCTTCTGGTATTTTTTGTAAATCAATTAACCAATTATTCTCTGCACTCAGCATCAGTGGATAAATATCCCCTCCTGCGATGGCAGGACCTCTATAATGAGCGGGATAGGAAGGACTCGGAACAATAACTAAATCTCCAGGATTGATATAGGCTAAAGCTAAATGGGATAATCCTTCTTTGGAACCCAATAATGGTAACGCCTCACTATTAGGGTTCAAATCTACCTGATAACGCCTTTGATACCAATTGGTAATTGCTTGACGAAAATTCGTTGTACCCTCAAAAGGTGGATAACCATGGTAGCTAGTTATATTAAGTGCTTCTTGTGCGGCTTCGATGACAGGTTTAGGGGTAGAGCCATCAGGATTACCCATTCCTAAATCAATTAAATCTAAACCTTGTTCTCTGGCTTTGACTTTTAATTCATCTAAACGGGCAAATACGTAAGGAGGTAAGGCACTTAAGCGATCGGCACGATGATTAATCCAACTAGTTGTCATGAGTTTTTTTTAGTGGTGAAGCATCTAATATAGTTACCACAATTTTGCCCTTATAAATTCATATCAAGAATTTCAAAGATAAAATCGTAGCATCAAGAATAAACTACTAACATGATTTATTAATCATCACACTAAGTCAAGCAATTATAAAAATTTTAGTAAGGATATAATTAAGTTACTTGTTTTAAGTAACTTGTCAATTTATCAGTCTCTGTCTTATAACAATATTATTAATTGACATCCTCCCAGCGTCGGAGACGCGGGATTCCTAAGAAATCTAGAGGT
>JAALKG010000087.1 GCA_011088145.1 Cyanobacteria bacterium MH1_Bin12
TAGGGGTATATTCTATCTTGTTTTAAGTTCTAATTGATGACACGCCCTAAAACTTTGGTTCAAGAAAAAATCATTCATGATTGGGAAGCTCAAGATCAACCGGAACATTTGAAAACAGTTTGCGATCGCATTCTCAAAAGTAAAAATAGTCAACGACTTCTTCTAATTTACCAACAAATATTGAACCAAACTAGCAATATTATAATTAATAGTTTAGAAGAAAAAGAATTATGTTTATCAGGATTAGTGATTAAGCAAAATGGAGAATTAAAAGTTCATAACCGTATTTATCAAGCAATTTTCGATCGCAATTGGGTGGAAATGAATTTATTAAACTCAGATTCTTGATGTTCTGTA
Organism: Cyanobacteria bacterium MH1_Bin12; assembly: GCA_011088145.1. Taxonomy (GTDB): domain Bacteria; phylum Cyanobacteriota; class Cyanobacteriia; order Cyanobacteriales; family Cyanobacteriaceae; genus JAALKG01. The sequence goes on from JAALKG010000087.1 coordinate 358, forward strand.
CTCTTGATATAATTGACAAAAATATTTACTAAACGATTCAAAAATAGTGATATGACAGAATCAACAATTAATTGTAAAACTCAATGTATTGAAGGTTGTATCCAACCTGAGAATTGTTCTAATCAAGAGTATGTAGAAGGTACTTCCAAATTTCTTGAAGACACTTCCTTAGATAAAATGTTGGAAATGGCAGAAATTGCTAGGTTAAAGAAATTGACTGAACCGCCAAAATGGATAATTCCAGACGATTTATAACATAAAAAAAAGGGGTTTATTTATAAACCCCTTTCTTCAACTTATATTTATTTTGTTTTAGCTGGCAACAATATATTCTTTCACACTACTTCTTTTTTTGCGTAAATGAGCTAAGGCTTGTTGTTCTAGTTGACGAACTCTTTCCCTGCTAATATTCATTCTTTGACCGATTTTAGCCAAAGATAGTTCTTTGCCATCTTCTAAACCAAATCTGAGTCTGACGACTTGTTGTTGCTGAGGTGTTAATTCACCAATTAATTTTTGCAAGTCTTGACGCATCAACTCTTGAGTGATGTATTTATCAGGAGAAATTCCTTGATCTTCTAACAATTCAGATAGTTCAGTATCTTGATTGTCTCCCACTCTGACATCCAAAGATATTGGTTGACGAGCGATTCTAAAATACTCACGGATTTGAGCAGGTTCTAATTTTAATGCGATCGCAATTTCATTAGGAGTCGGACTTCTACCCAACTCTTGAGACAACTCCCTCTGAGTTTTTTTGATTTTGTTTAATTTTTCGGTAATGTGGATAGGCAAACGAATTGTCCTAGCTTGTTGAGCAATTGCTCTGGTTATAGCTTGACGAATCCACCAGTAAGCATAGGTAGAAAATTTAAAACCTTTAGTAGGATCAAATTTCTCCACTCCTCTTTCTAAACCTAAACTTCCTTCTTGAATTAAATCCAAAAATTCCATATTTCTTTTTTGGTATTTTTTAGCGATGGCAACAACCAAGCGTAAATTCGCTTCAATCATTTTTTGTTTCGCTCTTTTACCTTGATGAATGATTTTTTTTAATTCACTAGGAGTCTTGTTGACTTTATCCGCCCACTGTTCCAAAGTTACTTCTTTCTCTAATTCTTTCCCTAATTCTTCTTTTTTATGATACAAGCCCATCATTTTCTGTACTTGTTTACCAAAAACTATTTCCTGTTCATGACTTAAAAGAGGAACTTTACCAATTTCTTGTAGATAGGTACGCACCATATCCACTGTATTGACTTTTCTTTTGTCAATTTCATTAATATTAGCAATAATTTTAACATTGGACATAGAGCTTATTTTCTCCTAACTTTTAGTTCAATAATATTTTCCAGGATTCAGATTGATATCAGCCATAGATTTAAAGGCTTATCATAATTTCCTCAGAACTTCACAGAATTCCCACCATAATTTCACTATTTATTATGTATTTAGACGATGATAGTTGTATAAAAGTTCATTGTCAAAGCAATTAATATATAGTTTATTGTTCCCACATAAATGTTTTTTCCTATCTGAATATTACACAAATTTAATTATCTACCATATTTTACTCTTATTTATATGATGGCAAATTTACTGGGGCATTGACTATCAAAAATGTTAGGTAATCACCGAACGTAATGGTTGGGGTTTCAACATTATCTAGATATTCCATCTTCATTAATGTGTTTAAAGTTACCAATAATTCAATTAATCGACTTTATAGCCAAATACAAGCATTAATAATTCTTAAAGCAAAGTCTTCAGTTTTTTGACCAATGGGTTTCATAAAAGAACAAAATATTTGGAAACTACATATATGAATATTACTTCTGAGTTCTGAATTCTCAGTTCTGAGTTCAAAATTACCATAATAATCGCATTAAGTTGACACTAGTAATTATCTTCAAGCTCTAATTAATTTTTCTTAAACAACTCGACTTTTGTAAACTATTAACATCTTTATTTCCCGTACAAAAAAGTGCTGTTTTGATCTCTGCATTCAGCAACTCGATGAATTGATCAATAGCTTCAGTGGATTCAATCGCCGCTTTTAAAAAAGGATAGGCTAAACCGACTACATCTGTACCTAATGCTAATAATTTAGCTATTTGTAAGCCATTACGAATACCTCCTGAGGCTATTAAAGGTATATCAGGGAATTGATGACTAATATCATTGATGCAATCAGCAGTAGAAATACCCCAATTAGCAAAAGTTTTTCCTAACTCTGAGCGTAAATAATTATTTGCTCTTTCGCTTTCCACCATTGCCCAAGATGTTCCTCCTGCACCAGCGACATCAATGGCATTAACTCCTACATTGATCAATTTTTCTGCCATTGAAGCCGAGATGCCATTACCCACTTCTTTGACAATTACTGGTACGGGCAGTTTTTCACAAACTTCGCCAATTTTATGCAATAAATTTTTAAAGTTAGTGTCTCCTTCTGGTTGAATACATTCTTGTAAGGGATTAAGATGCAATATCAATCCATCAGCTGATAATATTTCTACTAATTTTAAGCATTCTCGCCATGTATAACCATAATTGAATTGTACTGCTCCGATATTGGCTAATCATAATATATCAGGTGCGATCGCTCTTACTTGAAATGTGGAAGCAACTTCTGGTTTCTCGATAATCACACGTCCTGAACCAATACCCATTGCTAAACCAAATTTTTGAGCGGCTAAAGCTAATCTTTGATTAATCAATTGAGCATTACTTGTGCCTCCTGTCATGGAGGAGATTAAGATCGGGGATAATAATTTTTTACCCAGAAAGTTAATTTAAATATCAATTTCTTTATAGTCTAATTCAGGCAAACAACAATGAACAAAACCATATTTTTCTAAGCCATTAGTTATTTGATTAAATTGAACTTTTTCATCTAAACAAATTTTGATATGATCATCTTTTCTATTTTGAGTATCTGTTAATCTTTCTTCGTAATTCATGATGATAGATTTTTTGATCTTAAATACCTATATAACAAACCTGAATCAATGTCACTAATCCTTTGAATTCTTTAGAAGCTATAACTGATTTGATATTCAAATGAAAATGCAACTCCATGTTCCAGAAAATTTATGGAAGCTTAATTATCGCTTCATTTAAAGGATTAGCAAATAAATAATATACTAATTTGCTGATTTTAGGGTAGACACAATCTATACTATACTTGAAGTAGTTCAGTCACTTTAAGCTAATAGCATTTCTAAGATTTATGAGGTACAAATATTTTGCGTAAAACTATTATCTAAGTTCAAAGTGTTTAGTTGTACCATATCTGAGAATGATATTTAAAAAAAAGTTAGATCACTTATCATTGATATATTTATAATGTAAAAAATAAAAATATCATAGTAGTCTTAACTCATTTATGAGCTAGTAAATAATAATTAATTGTATGAAAAATATTGCTTTAATTTTATTAGTATTTAGTACCTTAATTACCAGTTGCGATCGAGATACATTAAAAGGATTAAACTTGAAGATCAATGCAGAAGTCAAATCCGATTATGATGAAACGGCAAATCCTGAAAAGGAAAAAATTAGCATCGAAGAACAAAATACCATCGAGACTAAAAAATCACCAGAAGTAGAAGCTAATAACATCGAATCTAAACCAACGACGGTCAAAAAAGTTAGACAAGTCGCTGATCCTGATGCACCGATAGCATTTAAAGAGATTAAGGATTGTTCAGAAGCAGCAATTCGAGCCAAAACTAATGAGAAATTTTATGGTGATAATTCTCAACTGAAATCGATCGATTCTAAAAATAAAAAACAAGTTAAAGAATGGGAAAAAATCTATCAAGAAATGGAAAAAGCCTGTAATTAATCATTTTCAAAACAGAAAAAGAAGCCAAATTATATGAGTGAAAAAGTTCCCTTGATCGAATTAAAAGGTGTTAGTAAATCCTTTGGCGATCGCAAGATTTTAAATAAAATTGACTTGCAAGTATATCACCAAGATGCTTTAGTCATTATCGGTCCTAGTGGTACAGGAAAATCAACCATATTGCGATTAATCGCAGGTTTAATCGAACCAGATGAAGGAGAAATCTATATCAAAGGTGAGAAACGAAAAGGATTAATCGAAGATAATACCGATCCCTTAAACATGACCATGGTATTCCAACAAGCCGCCTTATTTGACTCTTTAACTGTTCGCGAAAATGTTGGTTTTTCCCTATATCAACATTCAAATTTATCCTCAAAAAAAATCAAAAAAATAGTTAATGAAAGCTTAGAAAAAGTTGGATTACCGACAGAAACAGCAGACTTGTTTCCTTCGGAATTATCAGGAGGGATGCGTAAAAGAGTTAGTTTTGCTCGTGCAGTAGTATTTAATCCCGAAAAACAGGAAGAACACCCAGAAATAGTCTTATATGATGAACCTACCGCTGGATTAGACCCCATTGCTTCAACTGTCGTTGAAGATTTAGTTAGAAAACTACAATCATCTTTTACCGATTCGACTGCCTATGTAATGGTAAGTCATCAAGAAAGTACAATTCGTCGTACAGGAGATCGAGTAGTTTTTTTGTATGATGGAAAAGTGCAATGGCAAGGAGGTGTTGGAGAAATAGACGATACTGAGAATCAATTAGTGAAACAATTTTTCAGTGCTAGTACCCAAGGACCAATTAAAGTAATCAATTAAATTCAGGAGATGTAAAATGTTTCGTTCACGATTAATGCGAGAAGGCTCTGTTGGACTATTCTTTTTGTTAGGCATAATTTTATTTGGTGGTATAATTTTCTTTCTCAAAGATAATAATTTGGGGGGCAAAAATTATCAATTAAAATTATTATTTGAGAATGCAGGAGGTTTAAGAGAAGGGGCAAAAGTTTATTATCGTGGCGTTCCAGTGGGTCATATTACAGCGATAAATCCTAGTAGTAATGGAGTAGAGATATCAACTGAAATTGATAACAATTTACGTATTCCCAAAGATGTCAAAATTTCTACTTTAAGATCTGGTTTATTAGGAGAAGTTAGTGTTGCAGTTGTTCCTCAAAGTGATTTGAAAGATTTAGGTGCCCAAATTGATCCTTTTAGTGCTAAATGTAGACAACAACAATTAATTCTCTGTGATTCTGAAAAAATAAATGCTAAATCTACTCCTGATTTGGTCGAAAGTTTATCTAGTTTAACTGAACGCATCAATAATCAAGATTTTTTCGACATGATCAATAGTACTCTCGATCGAGTCAATAAAACTAGTGATAAGATGTTCCTTTTAATGGATAAAAGCACGGTTTTAGTTACCCAATTAAACAAGGATTTTAAAACAATTACCACCACTACCGAAAAAATTGGTAATGCTGCTGACAGAATTGGTAACACCGCTGATATTGCTAATGAACAATTAGATAATTTAGGTAATAGTTATAGTAATACAGCGATCGAATTGAGCATATTAGCTAATAATCTAAATCAATTAATTGACGAGAATAAAACTGATTTTCGCACGGCAATTTCTAACTTTAGTCAAACAACGGCTGAGGTCAGTCGATTAGTTGAAAATACAGATAAATTAGTTTCCAAAGTAAGTCCTGATGATGTGGGCAAAATCAGTAAAAATTTAGGTACTGTGACAGATAATTTAGGCACTGCCAGTGGAACTTTAATTGATATAAGTAAAGAGTTACAGAATCTTTCTAAAGAATTAAATAATCCTACCAATTTGGTCGCTTTACAACAAACTTTAGATTCTGCAAGGGTTACATTTGCCAATACAGCTAAAATAACTTCTGATATAGACGAATTTACAGGAGATCCAGAATTTAGAAATAATATGAAAAAACTGGTTAATGGTTTAAGTAGTCTCGTTTCTTATACTGAAACATTAGAGAAACAGATCGAATTAGCTAATTTATTGGAAGAAGTCGAAAAAGTTACCGTTAAAGAAAATAAGACTATACTGATTGAAGAAAATCCACCGTTAACACTCCAATCTCAACCATTTCCTACTGTTTTATCATCCAAAGATACAACCGAAATTAATCCAGAAATCAATAAAAAAGAAGAAAATATAAATCCAAATAATCAATCTTCTCCAACTACAGATAAATAGGTTCTGCTGAATAAACATGAAACCTTATGCTTTCGTACCAAATAATTCATTATTTATGATCCTATTTACTTTATCTTGCAACTTATTAGATAACCACGAATAATATTGAGGATATACTGGCAAACGAGGTTTTAATTCCCACTTTTGATTATGAACAGTTTCTCTTAATCTAGTTAAATTATCATGATGATAATCTGGGTTAACTTCATCTTTAGGCACTATTCCTCCTAAATCCGTTGCCCCCAAACTAAGACATTGTAACAACAAATCCCGATTACCAATCAAGTTTGGTGGTATTTGGAGGGTAATGGTATCGGGTAATATTTGTCTAGCAATGGCTACTATATTCAATATAGCTTCACTGGTTAGGGATTTTCCTTTTAATTCTTCATTTGAACCAGAAGAATAGGGTTGCAGGATAACTTCTTGGATATGTCCCCAACGATTTTGTATTTGTGCGATCGCATTTAGACTATCTTTAACATCAGTAATCGTTTCTCCTATGCCCATAAGAATACCCGTGGTGAAAGGAATACCTAACTTACCTGCCCATTCCAACTGTTGCAATCTTAAATTAGGTTCTTTGGTTGGTGCATGAGCATGTACTGTTTTTAATAATTGAGGAGTCAACTGCTCTAACATTAATCCCATAGAGACGTTTACCTCTTTTAATAAAGCCATTTCCGAAAATGTTAAAGGACCCACATTAGAATGAGGTAAAAAACCCATAGATAAAGCTAAATCAGCTAAATCGTAAATTCTTTGTATCCAAGACTTTCTGCGAGAGGAATGAGGATGTATTTCTCCACTGAGGATCAGGATTTCAATAACACCTTTTCCCTGAACAGAAGTTAAAATTTCTGTTGCCTTATCTAATTCTAACCAAGGACTTTGATGAGGTTCTGTGCGAAAATTACAATAACTACACCGATTAAAACACTCATAAGTAGGGACAAGAGTATAAGCGGGGCTATAGGTAATAATTGAGAATTGAGAATTAATAATTGAGAATTAAAGTTTTACTGAAGATTAGGTTTTTTCAAAGTTCAAATTTACTTGCTGAAGTTGAAAAGCAAACTGCTATGAGAAAAAGGGGAAAGAAGGACGAGAAGACAAACATTAATAAATTTAATTCAGCCGCGTCGCCTTCCGTCTTTGACGAATGCCCTTATGAATCGATAGATAGTGAAATTACTATCAACAAAAAAATTATGCTTTACGAGAGTAGTACTCAATTACAAGCAGTTCATTGATACTTAAAGCAATCCATTCTCTTTCAACGATACCGTTTACTTTTCCTGTGAGAGTTCCTTTATCAAATTCCAAATGACTAGGTAAATTAGCTAATCCAGGATTCAATAAATTATTTTTAACCAAATCTTGAGATTTATCTCTATTTCTCACGGCAACAACGTCACCTTGACGAGCTTGATAACTAGCAATATCAAGTACTTTACCATTAACTGTGATATGCCCATGATTCACTAACTGACGTGCGGCAGGAATGGTAGGTGCCATACCCATACGAAATACAGTATTATCTAAACGCATTTCTAATAGTTGTAATAATACTAAACCAGTAGAACCAGTTACACGACGAGCTTTTTTAATATAACGAACTAATTGTTTTTCACTAACACCGTAGTTATAACGAAGCTTTTGTTTTTCTTCTAAACGAATCGCATATTCAGAACGCTTACGACGGTTTTGACCGTGTTGTCCGGGGGGATATTGGCGACGAGCATTTTTACGAGTTAACCCAGGTAAATCCCCCAAGCGACGTACGATTCTCAAACGAGGACCTGTATATCGAGCCATAGTCTATTTATTTCTCCTTGATAGTTTATTTATTTAGACTCAAACAATCTATTCTAACTGAAAAAAGACATTTTTTCCAACCCTCAGTGAAGGTAATACCAATTTATGAGATATTTAAAGTATTAGATAATGCGGTATTTAAGATCAAAAAATACTAATTTGTAATACCTTTCTTGATAAGGTTTCAGGCATATTGATTCAAAAATATTATTGAAAATATAAATCCCACTTTCCGCACTTCTTAACACTTAATCAATAATTTTAAATTATATATCCTTCATAATCCTTTTCTCATAAGTATTTCACCGATTTCTTTGACGATCGCCTTTAGCTACATAATAGGTTTGATTGTCTAATTCTATTTGTTCGAGTTCTGCTTCGGTGAAAATTAAACCCAAGATAGTGGCGGCGGCTTCCGAATATCCCAAAAAACTACGAAATAAACCTTTTTGGCGGACTAAATCGTAAAGCTGTTGGCGAGTGCGAGGTTGTTCAGACATGAGTCAATTATTTATCAAATCAATATTAAATAAAAAAATACGCTTATAAAATTAGGTTCCCTCTTCGTAAGCCTCTGGCTGACCGTAAAAGTCACGAGTAAGCTAGTGATGCTTGTCTAAACTAAATACTAAGGATGGCGATACACCAACGCTTTTTTTTAGCTTGTATATAATTCAACACAGCGTTGATTAAGAAATCAACTGTAATAAAATGTTTCAAAAAATCAGCTTGGATGTAGTAAATTTACCGTTTAGATTACAGAGGATAAGGGAGTTGGGAGAGTCCGATTCTCAGCATTTTTTGAGCAACAAAAGAGGTAATTTATGCAACAGAAGCTGGAGACAAAGATTTGTGTTCGGTTTGGCAAATAGCTAAATCAAACCAGAAAGTAGTACCAAATCCTACTTTACTTTTAAGATGAACACGAGTATTATGTTTTTCGGTAATGTTTTTGACGATCGATAATCCTAAACCCGTACCTTCTAAAGTATGTACACTATTTTCAACACGGAAAAAGCGATCGAAAATAGCCTGTTGATCTTCATCATCAATACCAATACCTGTATCAGTAATTTCGACTCTCACATGGGAAGTAGTTTGGGTATCTTCGGGGTCAACTTTGACACCATAAGCTTTAATGGTCACTTTACCGCCTTCAGGAGTAAATTTGAGAGCATTACCGACTAAATTGGTAAAGACCTGTAATAGCAAATCATAGTTTCCTTTAACAGGCTGTAAATTTTCTTCTATATCTTGGACTAATTCAATATTTTTATCTTTAGCATTGAGTTGATAAGTTCTCAAAGTTTGATCTATAGGTTGTTCTAAATCAAGAGGGGTAAACTGATAACTACGGGAAGATTCCAAACGAGACAAGTCTAACACATCGTTGACCAAACGAGTCAAGCGATCGGTTTCATGATTGGCTGTTTGTAAAAATTCTAATTTTTCTGCTTGGGTTAAATCATCACCATATTCAAATAGTGTTTCTATAAAAGACTTGATATTAAATAATGGAGTTCTTAATTCATGGGAGACATTACTAATAAATTGACTTTTAGCTTCATTCAACTCTGTTTCTTTGGTAATATCTTGAACAGTAATGACAATACCTTTAATATTTTCTCGATTTTGATCTAATACTTGAGTTAGCAAAATACGGAAAGTATGTTGTTCTTGAGATTCTTTGGTTAAAGTAACTGTAAATTCAGTAAGTTCTCCTTGAGTGGGTAAAATATGACTTTTGCTGTTACTTTCTGAGATACTCTCTCCTTCTGAGATATCTTTAAGAGGCTGCTGAAGTTGACTGGTAACTTGTCTTGGTAGATATTCTAGTAAATCCTCACCAATAACGTGAGTCTCTTCCCAATCAAACATGCTACGAGCAGTAGGATTGACCAAAACCATTTTTAGTTGTGAATCTAATAAAATTGCTCCATCTGCAATGGTAGCAACCAGAGTCTCTAATTTGGCTTTTTCTGCGGTTAATTCTTCTATATTTTGTGCTTCATATTTTTCTAATCTTTCTCCCATTTCATTAAAACTAGAGATTAACTCACCTAATTCTCCTCCCAAAGGAAGGTCTATTCTTTGTTTAAAATTCCTTGCGGCAATATTTTTAACCCCTGTCAGCAACTCTTTAATCGGTTTGGTTATAGTTAAAGCATTGAAAACTCCTCCTAAGATGACCATAGCCCAAATAGAAATAAACACAGCGATAGTAACATCTCTGGTTAAGTTAGAAGAGGCAACAACGGCAGGGTTAGGATTAATACCAATGGCTAAGACTCCCAAATAAATGTTTTCGTAATACATTGGCACAAAAACATCTGTGATTTTTCCTGCCGGAGTTAAATGTTGTCTCACCACAGGGGCGTTGATAACTGAGCTATAATTTTCGGGTAGTTGTAATTGTCTTTTTAAACTAAGGGAGTTAGTTATTTCACTTTGAGAGAAAGGAATACCAAATAGAATATCTCCTGTTTCATTAGCATAAATAATGTAGCGAACACTGGAAGTACTATTAAAAAAACGCCCTGAAAATTTGGCGACTCCAGACAGATCATTTTCAGCAATTAAGGGGGCAACATTACTGGCAACTAATACCCCTAAGTCTTTACCGTAACGGGTATCGTTGATTTGAGCATCTTGTTGAATTGAGTTTACTGCCCAAAATGTTAATGTACTCATTACTAACGATACTACTAAAGTAGCGATCGCCATAAGTTTTGTTTGTAATGTAAATTCTGACCACCAACGGGTGATAATATCCTTAAATAGTTGCACCTGACTTACTGATAAAATTGAGTTGTTAAGCTAATGTATTAATTTATAACCAAAAAATAATCGGATTTAAGCTTTTAATTCCATATCAAAGTTAATTATTAATTATCGATTATCCACTAACCTATATATTAAGTTAATTATTAATCATAAGGCTATTGTATATCTTATTGATGGTGTATCCAAGAACAAAAAGATAATATTTCTAGTTTTCAACTTTATACTTTTAGATAGGTTTGACATCCTCCCAGCGTCGGAGACGCGGGATTCCTAAGAAATCTAGAGGTTC
>JAALKG010000088.1 GCA_011088145.1 Cyanobacteria bacterium MH1_Bin12
GTGGTATTCATTTAGCAGCGATCGTCATTTGGCTTAATTGATGACACGCCCTAATGCTTTTTTAGGTAAACCGATTGATCAAGATAAGTTATTAGTTAAAATAAAATCACTACTTTATCCTTCAAAACGTTCTAGTAGTTTTACCATCAGAAGTAAAGAAGATTTCGGTACGCAAGTGAACACCCATTATTAATTAATGTTGGGTGAAAACATTGTCCAACAATTAACTCGATCGTGTTGTCAGAGCAAGTCAACTATGGTTACAATAGTAAAATTGTCCAATAATTAAAATTATTATTTAAAGTTCATGGCAGTACCTAAGAAGAAAACATCTAAATCTAAACGTAATCAACGTCGTGCTCACTGGTTTAAAAAGGCTGAAAAACAAGCTGAGAAAGCATTGTCTTTGGGTCAATCAGTATTAACTGGTAAATCTAACAGTTTTGTCTATATCACCAAAGAGGAAGAAGAAGATACCGAAGAGTAGTTTTAATACAAAGACTCTACAGAGGGTGAGGAGTTGTAATTTTTACTCCTAACCTTCGTGTATTTTCAACTGGGCATCTAATCTCATATTTTTTTAAACTTGTTTAGAATTCTCTACTTCATCTAACAGTTTAAACAAATGATTTTGGTCAAACTTCGAGATGATAGAATATGTCAATGTCAGTTCGTGTGATCAATATTCAAGTTTTTATTTTTAGATGATTGAGAAATTAAGAGATATTTTTACTGTTGCTTTAATAGAAGCATTTGGAGATGAATTAAAAGATTTTTCCCCTTTAGTTGTCCCCGCAACCAATCCTAAATTTGGTGATTATCAATGTAATGCTGCTTTATCCTTGGCAAAGGTTTTAAAGAAGAATCCTCGAGCAATTGCTCAGACAATCGTCGATACAGTTAAATTAAATGATTCTTTTGAACCATTATCGATCGCAGGGGCAGGATTTGTTAATATTACTATCAAGCCAGAAGCGATCGCTAAACAAATTCAATCTGTTCATCAAGATGAACGTGTAGGAGTCGAAAAAGCATCAGTTCAACAAAAAATAGTCGTAGATTTTTCCAGTCCTAATATCGCCAAAGAAATGCACGTAGGACATCTGCGCTCGACTATCATTGGTGATAGCATAGCCAGAATATTAGAATTTAGAGGCCATGAGGTTTTAAGACTCAATCATGTAGGAGATTGGGGTACTCAATTTGGTATGCTCATTAATTATTTACGTACCGAAAAACCCGAAGTTTTAACTACTGCAAATGCCGTAGATATAGGAGATCTCGTTACTCTTTATAAACAAGCAAAAGCGAAATTCGATCGAGATGCAGAATTTCAAGAACAAGCTCGTAAAGAAGTTGTTAAACTACAAAATAAAGATTCTGAAAGTATCAAAGCATGGCAATTACTTTGTGAACAATCTCGTCGTGAATTTGAAATTATTTATCATTTATTAAATATTAAATTAACCGAAAGAGGAGAGTCTTTTTACAATCCTTTTTTACCAGAAATAATTACTATTTTAGAAACAGAAAACTTGCTCGAAAAAAATCAAGGAGCAAACTGTGTCTTCTTAGATGGCTTTGTCAACAAACAAGGTGATCCTTTACCTTTAATTGTCCAAAAAACAGATGGCGGTTATAACTATGCCACTACTGATTTAGCAGCGATTAGATATCGTGTCAATGAGGATAAAACTGATAAAATTATTTATGTAACTGATGCAGGACAAGCCAACCATTTTATTCAAGTTTTCCAAGTAGCCAGAAAAGCTAATTTAGCACCAGAAAATGTCGATTTAGTACACGTATCTTTTGGTTTAGTTTTAGGAAAAGATGGCACCAAAATAAAAACTCGCTCTGGTGAAACAATTCGGTTAAAAAGTTTATTAGACGAGGCAGTAAATAGAACGAAACAAGACTTACAAAATCGTATCGAAACTGAAGACAGACAAGAAACTAAAGAATTTATCAATCAAGTTAGTCAAATTGTTGGTTTAAGTGCAGTCAAATATGCAGATTTGAGTCAAAATCGAACGACAGATTATCGTTTTAGCTATGAAAAAATGCTTGATTTAAAAGGTAATACAGCACCCTATTTATTATATGCTTATGTCAGAGTACAAGGTATTAGTCGTAAAGGTAATATTGATTTAGATAATTTAAGTACAGAAGAAAATATTATTTTTACCGACGAAAGTGAATTAGTATTAGCAAAACATATTTTACAACTAGACTATATTATCAAAGAATTAGAAAAGGATTTATTACCTAATCGTCTTTGTTTATATTTGTTTGAACTAAGTCAAAAATTTAACCAATTTTATGATAAATGTCCTATTTTACAAGCAGAAGAAAAGGTTAAAATATCTCGATTAATTCTTGCTGATTTAACCGCTAAAGTAATGAAATTAGGTTTATCTTTATTAGGTATTTCTGTGTTGGAAAGAATGTAAATCGAATTTAGAATTTAGAATTTAGAATTTAGAATTGTAATTGCTGTTTACCTGTCAATAATGTTGCGGACTCAATTAATAGTTTATAGCAAAAGTCAAAATTCAAAGGTCAAAAATCAAAAGAAAATATACACTTTGAACCAATTACAAACTTTTTAATGTACCTTTTGTAAAAATAGATTTAGGGGGATCATCTTTAGGTTTATAAACTGTTAATTATTCATTATTAATTATTCATTATTCATTATTAAAACTATGCGTATTTTTCTAACTGGTGCTAGCGGTTGTATTGGTCATTATGTTGTCGATTTATTAATCAAAAATACAGAACACGAATTATTTTTATTAGTTCGCAATCGGGATAAGTTAAAATGCGATCGCATTTATCGAGATGGTATTCATCTACTTGAAGGAGATTTAGCCAATATTCTTGAACATAAAGAGTTATTAAAAACTATCAATCAAGTAATTTTAATTGCAACTTGTTGGGGAGGAGAACAAGAATCTTATCAAATTAATGTTGAAGCTAATCTGAACATAATTAATAGTTTAAATACTGAAATTTGTTCACAAATAATTTACTTTTCTACTGCTAGTATTTTAGGTCAACAAAATCAACTTTTACACGAAGCAGGAGAGTTTGGAACTGACTATATTCGCACAAAATATCAATGTTTCACTAAGTTAAAAGAATTAGATTTATATTCTAAAATTATCACTGTCTATCCAACTTTGGTCTTTGGCGGAGACGAAAACAAACCTTATTCTCATTTATCAGGTGGATTAAAAGATTTACCGAAGTGGATGAATTTGATTCGTTGGTTTCAAGCTGATGGCAGTTTCCATTTTATTCATGGTTATGATATTGCTCAAGTTATTTGTTATTTAATTGAAAATGGTCAAAATTTAGATGGAAATTATGACAAAAAGTTAGTTTTAGCTAACGAACCTTTAACTGTTAATCAAGCCATTCAAGAAATTTGTAACTACTTACAAAAAAAAGTTTATTTACAAATTCCTTTACCTATTTGGTTAGCTAATATTTTTATCAAAGTATTTAATATACAAATGGCAGAATGGGATTATTTTTGTTTAAATTATCGTCATTTTACTTATAACCAATTTGTCAATCCTCAGACTTTTAATTTATCTGGTTATGCTCCAAATATCGATCGATTAATGAAGGTTTCTCAAGTCTCTCCAAAATAATCGAGTTATGGAATTTCTATCAAAATTTATCATTTACTAAAGGTGAGTTTTGAGAAGTAACATTTACTTGAGATTGAAGATTTCCCCATGTAGAAAGCCGTGGGGATTTATTAAGATTGGATTGGAGTTTTTTTTGCTTTATTTTTGTTACTAAAGAAGAGAACGCACATAATTGACACATTTTTTCCTCCTGATTATTTATGCATAATGTAATAGTTGTTCATAATGTCATGGGGTAATTGTTTGATTTCAATTTGACTGAAACCCGCTTCTTGAAGCATTTCCAAAGCCTTCTCTTTTCCCCATACTGTACCCAATCCCATGCCATCTTGTGCGAGAGAAACTGTCATACAATGCATACATGAAATGGTATAAAGGAAAGGTGCAAAAGGATGATTTATATTTTTGCTCACATCACTAGAAGCATGAATATCCTGCATCAAATAAATATCGTCGTGAGTTCTAATTTTTCCTGGTATTGCTTCATTTTCGATCGCATTTTCGATCGCTATTTGATGTAATTCTCAAATTAATTCAAGGGATAATTCTTGATCTTTTTTCTCCACAGCCTTTTTCATCAACAAATAATTATTTAAAATCATCTGCTGAGATTTATCTTGAGGTGGAAGATTTTTATTCAACATTTCCTTAGCAACTTTACGAGTAGTTGATGCACCCTCAAGTTGAGAAGATGTTATCGCTTCTTCTTGCATCAAACTCTGAACCAAATAACGATTTTTGGCTGATTTAGAAACTAAGTTGCCATCACTAATTTCTCTTCCTCCCCCCGTCATTTTATCGATTTCGTGGAGTTGGGCTAAAAGTGATTCTGGCATACAATAATGGAAAAAGCGATCGCTTTGAGCTTGTAATGGCAATTTTTTAGCGATTGCATTACGTGCCATCTTTGTTACTATCCAAGCTAATTCTTCATTTTCTCCTTGTTCGATTCTCCATTGGAATTCATCCCAATGTAAATATCTTCCTTTAGAATCGATGATCCCATATTGATTTGAGGGAGATAACAAAGACTTAAATTGCTCATTATCAATCTGTTTAAATAACTGTTCTAGAGGTTTTGGTATTCTAATTCTCCCCATCTAAATCATATCAACCTTATATGTATGCTTTGAAGTTGATTATAATTCAAAATTAATAGAGCAGTAATCCACCAAGGGAATTTAATTTCCTTAACTTTTAAATTTCAATTTGTGATTGATTCAACAAACCCTACTCAAATTTACAAAATATGGAGATTCAATTTCATTAACACTTATATCTCTATGTCTTATCACTTTCAAATCACATATATGTGGGTATAGATTACCAGAATTTGCTTTTGAGTCTTTCCGATAGTTTGAAAGAATATGTTTAGGTAGTCGAATCGAAGCTAAAGTATCTTCATTCAAACCCATAATATCACTTTCTTTCATTTCCAGAAAGGCAGTAGTCGATCGCACTATTTTTTGATATCGTCTACTCATCTAAACCACCTCGATTTTACACATCAGTTGTATGGAAAGCTATATGCTCTTTAATCATGAGTATAAGGAACACCACGATAAGTCATTTTTTGATCTTCATTGGCATTGCGTTGCTTAACTGAATGCTGATGAATTGTGAGATTTAAACCCCGATATTTTCCTGCCACCTCTTTATCTACCGCTTGAAGATTTAAAGATTGACGATCATAATCTGCACCGTGGAAATGTAATTTCATCTTTCTACACTATAAAACTTATTTATTTCTGTATCGATTATTACATTGTTGCGAATAAATCGTCAAGATTAAGTTAAAAAATCTTGACATTGGGTAAGAATTGAATTTGAGCCACCAGATTATAATCACAGTTGATATTAATTGCATAGATAGAGTAGAATGCAATAACCATTTAGCAAGTTGTCAGTTAATATTTCATGGAGACCGAACAACTAAGCGATATTTTCTCCTTATTTCATAATATCAATACCGATATCTTAGAACGACTTTTATCGATCGCAAATCAAGAAAAATATGAATCGGAGGAAGTTATCGTAGATGAAGAAAGTTGGGGGAAAGCCATATATTTTGTGATTTCAGGATGGGTCAAAATAGAAAGTCTTTATCACGAAACTAACATAACTTTAGAAATTATTGGCAAAGGAGGATTTTTTGGAGAAGAAGGAATTTTAAGTAATAACGTCATTAATAGTCGTGTAACAACAATCTCCAATGTAGAACTATTAACTATTCCCGCCCAAAGATTTATTCAATTTTTATATCAATATACCCAAATACAAAATCGACTTTTAATTTTAGCAGTAAGTAAAGTAACAGAATATCAAAAATACTGTCAATTTCATCGACAACCAATGAAAGTCAGACTAGTAAAAATTTTAATTAGTTTAGCTGATAAATATGGTGAAATCACCGAAAAAGGGACAAAAATCTATAACTTCCTCTTCAAAGACTTAGCAGATTTAGCCCAATTATCTCATTCAGAATGTCGGCAAATTATGAATAAATTGGAGAAAAAAAATTTGATTGAAATAGAATCTCAAAAGAATACCCTTAATCTCCCTAATTTAAAGTTGTTGCATCATATGATCGGCAAATTAGGAAATAACTAACAAGTAACAATTATTATTAAAACATCACACACGAGCACGGAGGGAGTCGAACCCCCGACAACCAGAACCGGAATCTGGTGCTCTATCCAACTGAGCTACGCACCCAACCTATAATAAGATAACATATTTACCTTATCTATAAATACAATTAAAGTATGCCTCAAGACTTGGATCAAGCAATTTCTCTGCTTAAAGAATATAGTGGTATTATCCCCAAAACAGTTGATTCAGAAATCGAAAAAGAGCAATTACGTTCAGCAATTAAATTACTTGTCAGTCTAGCTGATGCTCAGAACTTTGGTATTTGTGCGACCAATTCTCAAGACGCTTTTGAAGCCTTAAATAGTTATTTGAAAGCCTTGGGATATGATTTAACCTGTCCTACCAACACAAACGGCAATGAAAATTCGGTTTATCTTAAATTTAGTACTGAAAGAATGTCCTATAAAATAAGTGACTATGATGGTGAATATCGTGGAGTCTTAATTACCATTTTTGCCGAAAATCAAGAGAACATTCTCGGTACTTATGGACATTTACCCATGAATTTATTCGTCGAATGATTATCGTGAGCCATATAATTTTGAGAGCTTAGTTTAATAACTGACGTTACGCAATATAGAATTTGTAACTGTTATATATACTTTTTTTAACATTTACGAAGTATGTTGACTGACTAATTTTCTCAAACTTTCTATTTTGTATTTTTGACCTGTAAGAATTGTCTGAAAAACTATCAACTTGAAAAGCTCAAATACTTATAACTTAAATTATCTTAAAGTTTAAGTCTTTCAAATTATGAATTGACTATAACAATATAATCTTATTCATCATCAAAACACCATCCCACAAACCCAATGAAAACCACCAGTAAAAGAATTAACAGGTAATTATACAGATGGAAAAAAAATTTTAAAATCACTGAAATTATTAAAAAAGTTCCCATCTGATTTAACAAAGCAATTAATATAATAATAAAACAACTAATATAATTATTTCATCAACCAATTGTTGAGAAAGAAACAACAATAGCAATAAATACTATAATGTTAGAGTATAAGAAATTAAATTCGGGTTATATACAAGGCTGGTCAAATAATGCTAGAGTCGCAATATTCTCACTCTTTAATCAATAATATTCGTAACACTGACTTATTGTCCATTAAACAAGAACAGATTTTCAATAGTGGTGTTCCCATGGTTGTGGAATCTTCAGGAATGGGAGAGAAAGTTTTTGATGTTTATTCCCGACTGTTAAGGGAAAGAATTATTTTCTTGGGTACGGCTATTGATGACAAATTAGCTGATTCGATTGTGGCACAACTTCTTTTCTTGGAAGCCGAAGATCCAAATAAAGATATCTATATATATGTAAATTCCCCTGGTGGTTCTGTATATGCGGGAATGGCAATCTATGATACTATGCAACAAATTCAACCAGATGTATCAACCATTTGTTATGGCATAGCTGCATCTATGGGTGCATTTTTATTATCTGGTGGGGCTAAGGGTAAAAGAATGGGGTTACCTAATTCTAGAATTATGATTCACCAACCTTTAGGTGGTGCTCAAGGACAAGCAACAGATATTGAAATTCAAGCAAAAGAAATCCTTTATATTAAGCAAAAACTTAATGAATTTTTAGCGAATCATACGGGTCAACCTATTGAAAAAATTAGCGAAGATACTGAAAGAGATTTTTATATGTCTTCTACTCAAGCTAAAGAATATGGTTTAATCGATCATGTTATTGTCAAAGATGGTGTCAGTTTACCCCTTAGTCGTGATTCTATTGACTTGAGCGAAATTTAAATCAATTAAAAACCGATTTTTTCTTATTTCTATCTAACTACTTCAAATTTGATTTTATGGCTAATTTCGATTCTCATCTGAAATGCTCTTTTTGTGGCAAATCTCAGGAACAGGTAAAAAAACTAATTGCTGGGCCGGGGGTCTATATTTGTGACGAATGTGTAGA
Source organism: Cyanobacteria bacterium MH1_Bin12 (assembly GCA_011088145.1). Lineage (GTDB taxonomy): Bacteria > Cyanobacteriota > Cyanobacteriia > Cyanobacteriales > Cyanobacteriaceae > JAALKG01. The sequence continues at coordinate 8,251 of JAALKG010000088.1, forward strand.
TCTTTGTAATGAAATCTTAGACGAAGAGTTGATGCCCAATCATAAACAACATAGTAATATTTCTGGGCAATCAAACTCTAATTCTCGATCGTCTCGTAAAACTAATGATAGTGACCAATCCATTTCCCTAGAGACATTACCAAAACCTAAGGAGATAAAAGAAAAACTAGATCAGTTTGTGATTGGACAAGATGAGGCGAAAAAAGTCTTATCTGTAGCGGTTTATAATCATTATAAACGTCTAGCTGTCTCAGAAGAATTTGAAAAATCTGGTCTACCATTAGAAGATAACATTGAGTTACAAAAATCTAATATTTTGTTAATTGGTCCCACAGGTTCGGGAAAAACACTCCTCGCCCAAACTTTAGCTAAAATTCTCGATGTGCCTTTTGCGATCGCAGATGCAACGACTCTCACCGAAGCAGGATATGTAGGAGAAGATGTCGAAAATATTTTATTACGTCTATTACAAGTCGCTGATTTAGATTTAGATGAGGCCCAAAGAGGAATCATTTATATCGATGAAATCGACAAAATAGCTCGTAAGAGTGAAAATCCTTCCATTACCAGAGATGTGTCAGGAGAAGGAGTACAACAGGCATTACTCAAAATGCTCGAAGGAACAGTCGCCAATGTCCCCCCTCAAGGTGGTCGAAAACATCCTTATCAAGACTGTATTACCATTAATACAAGTAATATTCTCTTTATCTGTGGTGGTGCCTTTGTCGGAATCGAAAAAATAATTGCTAAACACGATCAAAATAAGATTTTAGGTTTTGAAATTCCCATCGATACGATTAGTAAAGAAGAACGTATTTCTACAGCCGCACGTCAGTTAGAACCCGATGATTTAGTTCGTTTTGGTTTAATTCCTGAATTTACTGGTCGTTTACCTGTAGTAGCGGTATTAGATCCTTTAAATGAAGAAGCTTTAATTCAAATTTTAACTGAACCACGTAATGCCCTAGTAAAACAATATCAAAAATTATTAGGAATGGATAATGTGGAATTAGAATTTTCTCCTGAAGCGATTCAAGCCATTTCCAAAGAAGCATATCGTCGTAAGACTGGTGCTAGAGCTTTAAGAGGTATTGTCGAAGAAATCATGTTGGACATAATGTATGAGTTGCCATCCCGTGCGGATGTACAACATTGTGTTGTGACTAAAGCTATGGTAGACAAGCGTAGTACCTTAGAATTGTTAGTTCATCCTTCTTCTATTCCTGAACCTGAGTCAGCATAATTGATGACTCAAAAATTTTGGCTGGGGGCTACTGATAGTTTATTTTTGTTCGAGTATTTCGATTAAGTTATAGCAAAGAACAAGGGACAAAGGTTAAAATCTCGACATGGCAATACTTTTAAAAATCATCAATGTCCTAATCAACTCGTTCTCTGCTATAGTTTCCCACCAATTCCTCACCTAATTTTTAATGGAAGATTAAAAGCGATCGTCTGTTTTTCTAATTTACCAATTAATTTAATAATTATCTTTTTATTATCAAAATGAACCATGACTATTTGGGTTAATAAACAAAAAGATGGCTGTGGATTACTTCAGGCCTGTATTGCGATCAAAAACAAAAAAGCGGCGGAAGATTGTCATGCTCATTGGCAAAGAACATTAACACCAATACAAAAACAACAAGGATGGCAAGTTACTCTTTCTGGTGTTGAATCTTGGGAAGATGTTCCTGTTAATGCTTTAAAGATTAATTAAGCTTTACTTAAAAAAGTCCCGTTTATGGGTATCAGAACCCAGAAAAACCAAAGATTTATGATCTATTTTTTCATTGTAAATGTGAGTTAATTGACGATCGCATAAACTTTTCCATCCATGAGAATACGGCTAATACCCTTGGCTTGGAGATAATTGGAAGTTTTTTGTAAAACTCTACCATCAGGAACTTTGATCACCTTGCCTTTACGAACACAAAAACGCTTCGCAACTTTATGATTATCAAAAATAGGTAATGTTTGTTGCTGAGTTTCATCATTAGGAATACTACCTAAATGAGCAAAATCCTTCATTGGTTTAGTCACTAATTCTGAATATCGATCGATTACCAAATAACAAACACGGGGAAAAATAGCATCATTTAAAGATAAAACTTGTAATTGTTTTTCCAATAAAGTCGTTTCCTTTATCAATTCATCCTCATCCTCATCCTCATCATCCTCATCCTCATCCTCATCATCATCATCCTCATCGTCGTCCATGTCCTCTCCAAACATAGCGGCAACTTCTTGGACAGATTCTAATTCATCATCCTCAGGTTCTTCATCTATTTCCAAATCTGGATTTGAATCTTCGATGACAACTGTTTCTGTATTGGTGTCCTCAATAGTTTCTTCTATGTCATCATTCAAGGGTAGATCATCATCTTCAATGATCTCAACTCCTAATAAATCATCAACACCATTTTCCAAAGTGGTTGGCCACTGTAACGCTAAATCTTCTTGAGTATTATCATCTTGGGGCTTTGATTCAACATCTAATTGAAGTTGTTCTGTTTTATCAATTGTTTTGGCTTTAATTTGTTCAATTTTAGCTTTTTTGATTGTTGATTTAGCCGAAGATTTTTTTGTCGTCTTTTCTTCGTCATTACGGGAGGTACGAGCAAGACGTTTTGCTTGTATCAAATCTTCGTACTCAGTTTTCGACAAACTGCTTTTGAGAAAACGACTAATAGTGGAACTACTCACACCAAAGCGAGTTGACAAACTGGAAGTCGTTTCCTCAGTTTGACAATATAACTCTAAAATTTCTTGGCGATCGTCATCAGACAGTTTTCTGGGACTCATTATGTCAACCTTACCCGTTAGTTTACAAAGAGTGAAAAGTAATTCAGTCACTATTAATTTGACTTATCTTAGGGATTTTTGTCAAGAATAGATGAAATAACTCTATTAATTGTAGTTTAATTATTCTAAGTGGCTTATCATTTTTATCTGTGTTCCTTGAGAAGACCCACGGCTATGCCCATGGGATGAATCAC
>JAALKG010000089.1 GCA_011088145.1 Cyanobacteria bacterium MH1_Bin12
CGTGATTCATCCCATGGGCATAGCCGTGGGTCTTCTCAAGGAACACAGATAAATTGAGTAATCATGAGAATCTTGACATTTTGATCACTAATTCCCTGAAAAGATTGCCAGAATCAACTCGCCATCTTCTACAACTAGCCAGTTGCATTGGTCATCACTTTGATTTAAGAACTTTGGCAATAATTCATCAAAAATCAGCCCAAGAAACCGCTTCTGATTTGTCCATAGCCTTAGAAAAAGGACTGATTTTACCAACTACACCGATTTACAAATATTATGAGCAAATAGACAAAATAGCTGAACAATGGACAGATTCTCTTCCTGTGAATTATATATCTTTGTTTACTTACAAATTTAGTGACGATCGCATTCAAAAATCAGCTTATTCTTTTATTTCCGAAGAGAATCAACAAAAGATTCATTATCAAATCGGAGAACATCTACTCCAAATAATAGCCGAAGACGAGCAACAAGAAAATATTTTCATCCTAGTTCATCATTTAACGAAAGGACTAAAATTAATTACAAAATCAAGGGAAAAAGATAAATTAGCCCAACTTAATTTAATGGCAGGGAATAAAGCCCAAGCCATGGGTGCATATCAAACCTCTTTTGAATATGCAACAGCAGGATTAAATTTGCTCACAGAAAACTCTTGGCAACCTGACTATTATCGAACAACTTGTCACTTGTATAGATTAGCCGCAGAAATGGCAGATTTGTGTGGAGACAAAGTCGCAGCAATGGAATTATATGACCATGTGATTGCCAAGGCAAAAGCAAATGGTTATGGAGAAGAAGAAGGCCTTGCCAATGAATTAGCTGGTCAATTTTATCTAGATTGGGGGAAAGAAAAAATTGCTATAGTTTATTTAAGCGAAGCTTATGATTGCTATTCTCATACCGCTCAAAAACCTCAGCTAGAAAATTTAGTCACATCTTATCCTCAACTATTACAAAAAAAACAACTAGAAGAAACTAATGTACATGAGCTTTTGAATAATGTCGGTGCCGTGATTACCCGTTTTAAAATTTACTCAGATTATAGTTGGGAATATGAATATCATTCTCAAGGTAGTGAATCTTTATTTGGTTATAGTACAACGGAATTTATGGCCGATGAATTTCTTTGGCTTTCAAGAGTTGCCTTTGAAGATCAGCAAAAAGTCATCTTGCCTTGTTTTAAAAAAGCTTTAGCAGGAGAATCAGGAAATATTGAATTTCAATTTTGTCACAAAGATGAGTCTATTCGTTGGATAAGCCAAAGCTTTACCTCAAGAGCAGATCGAGAAAATAATTGTGCGATCGTCACTACTGTTAGTATTAATATTACAGAACAAAAACAAGCCCAATTAAGATTACAAGAAAGTGAAAACTATGTCCGCACTTTATTTGAAATGGCAACCGTCGGTCTTGCTTTGTGTGATTTAGATGGTAATCTTGTCGATTGTAACCCAGTTTATTCATCTATTATTGGTTACACCCTAGAAGAAGCTCAAAGCTTAAGTTATTGGGAAATAACTCCTCAACAATATGTGGAACAAGAGCAAATGATGCTCCAATCTTTAGAAACCACAGGGCATTATGGACCATATGAAAAAGAATATATTCACCAAGATGGATATTTAGTTCCAGTTCGCCTTTCGGGATTAATCATTGAACGTCACGGACAAAAATTTATTTGGTCAAGTGTTGAAGATATTACCGATAGCAAACAAACCGACAAAGCAATCAAAAGTCTACTGATTGGAACTAGCTCTGTGGTGGGGAAGGATTTTTTCTCTGGTTTAGTCGAACAAATTGCTTATGCTCTTCAAGTTTCCCATGTATTAGTTGCTCAAAAAGCAGAAATACACTTCCAAACCTTGGCTTTGTGGGCAAATAGTCAGGTTCAAGAAACTTTAACCTATTGCACGTCTAATAGTCCTTGTGAACAAGTATTACTCAATGATCAATATTATTGTGAACGAGGGGTACAAGAAGAATTTCCTGATGACGATGATCTAAAACTTTTGGGAGCAGAAAGTTATCAGTGATTCACAAATATTTTTCCATGAAAATGAAGCTGTTGTGGAACAAATACCAGAAGATTATGTTAGTAAGAAGGGATTTTTACAGTTTGAGGTGGAAGATACAGGTATCGGTATTGCCGAAGATGATATAGCAAATATTTTTCTTCCTTTTGAGCAAGTTGGCTCTGTACATAAAAAACATGAAGGTACAGGTTTAGGTTTATCTATTTGTCAAAAAATTCTGTTAATGATGAATAGTCGATTACAGGTTAAAAGTTGTTTAGGTGTAGGGAGTAATTTTTCTTTTGGCCTGCCAATTTCTGCGACTGAGAAAGCTTTTGATATATCGATGATTCAATCATCATCTTTAAATACAATTATCGGTTATAAAGGCGAGCGCAAAAAAATATTAATTGTTGATGATCGATCGGAAAATATTAGTTTACTAACGTATTTACTAGAACCTTTAGGATTTATTTTAGAACAAGCTAGTGATGGTATTCAAGGATTAAAGAAATTTTCACGATTCCAACCAGATTTAATCATTGCTGATTTAATTATGCCCAATATGGACGGATGGGAAATGATTAAAAGCTTACGTCAATTAACACAAGGAGAAGATGTCATCATCATTGTTTCTTCTGCTAATGTATCTGATATTAATCAAAGTTTAGATCAATCACAAAGCGATCGTCAATATTGTCAAGAAATTGGTTGCGATTATTTTTTACCTAAACCATTAGAGATCAAAGAACTATTAAATCAATTAGGTCATCACTTACAATTAGAATGGATTTATCAATCTTCATCACCACCAAAAAATAAAGAAAAAAAACCCTGAATTTCTCCTCCTCAAGAAGTTTTAGCTATCTTAGAACAGTTGAGAAAACAAGGTCGTACTAGTTTAATGATTAAAGAAGCAAAAAAACTAAAAATATTGAATTCCAAGTACGAGTCTTTTGCTAACCATATTCAGGAGTTAGCAGACGATTTAGAATTTGATGAATTAGGTGAATTTTTGAGTAAATATATTTAGGGTATGCTGAATAAAGATGAAACCTTTACGAATAATGCTTAACCGCTAAAATTCATCTCGACAAATACCAAAAATAACCCCAAATTCCCATTGTCAATTATCAATTATCCTTAAGGCTCAACATAAACAGCGATTTTTGACTTTTTCGCCCAAGCCCTATTTAAGGGGATTTTTTTTCCAATTGATTAGAAATAATTTACTATTGCTATATATCATTGAATAATTGAAGATGAGCAAGTAGATAAAAACATAAAACAAGATGGTTTATAATCTGAGGATTGCGGACTTACCTTTAAGTGAACGTCCTAGAGAAAGACTGCTGGAGTTAGGAGCGAGAAATTTAAGCACAACTGAGTTGTTAGCTATATTACTAGGTACTGGACAAGGAAAAGGTAAATTATCAGCCGTAGGACTAGCACAGTATATTTTAAATCAACTGAGTCAAAATAAAGAAGATCCTCTTGATGTTTTACGGAAAATATCTCCCTCAGAATTAATGCAAATTCCCGGAATTGGCCCTGCTAAAGCAACAACCATTTTAGCTGGTGTCGAATTGGGTAAACGTACTTTTCAATTTCGCCCTAGTGCTAAAGCTATGATTGATAATCCTAATGTCGCGGCGGCGGCTTTTAGTCATGAGTTGATGTGGCAATCTCAAGAGCGTTTTGCCGTATTGTTGTTAGACACAAAAAATAGTTTAATTAGTACTCAGGTTATAACTATTGGCATCGCTACGGAAACTTTAATTCATCCTCGTGAACTATTTCGCGAAGCAATTCGTCAGTCAGCGACGAACCTGATTATTGCTCACAATCATCCTTCTGGTAATCTTGAACCTTCAGTGGAGGATTTGAGTTTGACAGAACAATTATTACAATGTGCCAAAATAGTTGGTATTCCCATTTTGGATCATTTGATTATTGGTAATGGTGATTTTCGTAGTATTAGACAAAACTGCACTTTATGGGAAGAATATCCACAATAATTAATAATGAATAATTAACAGGCTTTTTTTTTTCAAAACAATGATTAATATCAAATGTGGATTAATTCACCCGTCTCTAATTAATTAAAAATTCATAAAGCTGATGGCTAATAGCTAATAGCCGATAGCCCAGACACGACCAACAATTTTTGACACTCTCCCCCAAAACCCTATTAATTTATGGATTTATTACGATCGCTACCTATTGGATTATACTTAGAAAAACCATTAACATGGCTACATAAACTAGATCCCCGAGTGAAATTAGCATGGTTGATGAGTTTAATCTTATCCCCTCTGTTAGCTAATCCTTATTGGCGTATTTTTTTAGTATTATTGTTAATCATCATTACTGCATTAGCTTTAATTCCTTGGCGAGTACAGAAAAAACAAACGAGTTGGCTACTATTTTTTACCTGTCTTATTTTTATCATTACTTGTTTCGCCCCTGATGGTTTAAACGTTTCTTATCAACCTAGATTGCCAAGTAGCGAAGATATCATTAATACTTCCACAAATTATAGTTATGTACTTTATAAAATTGGTAATTTCACTTTAACCAGAAGATCTCTTGATTTAGCAATTAAAATTAGCACCTTAATTTTCACCTTAATTTATAGTAGTAATTTATATTTATTAACCACTGCACCAGAGGAAATTACCGCAGGAATAGAAGATTTATTATCTCCTTTAAGAAAATTTAATTTACCCATTACAGAAATTGTTTTAACTCTGACTTTATCTCTCAGATTTATTCCTTTGGTTTTAGAAGAAATTCAAAATTTAATTAGATCAATTAGAACAAGGGCAATTAATTGGCGAAAATTAGGCATCAAAAAAGGTGCACAAATTTGGTTAATTGTTGCAGAAAGACTATTAGAAAATATTTTATTACGAGCTGAACAAATTGCGATCGCTATGGAGGTTAGAGGCTTTACCACTCCTAATGAACATCAGGTGACATGGCATCAGTTAAAAATTATCAAAAAAGATATTATAGCCCTAATAATCTTGGGAGGATTTTGGATAATGAGGTTGACGATCGGTACAGTTTAATTTACAAATAAACTAAATCTTCAGGTAATTTTGATAACTTAAAAACATGGTCTTGTTGAATAATAATATCACGAAATAATAGTTTCTTTTTATGAGGTAATATCAAAACTTTTTCTGATTTAACTACAGAATTTTTAAAATTATCGACAGTTTGATTAGTTCTTAAATGGCTAACTAAACGACGAAATAACTTAGGTAAAATTACCACAGTTTTATCTTCAGCAAATAAATCCCAAACATTGAAACCCTGATTTGTTAAGTCAAATTGCCATAAACCTCGATTATTTCTGCGAGCATGATTCACCGCCTGAGTCATCTTACTTCTTAAAGTTGGAGCAATACCACGATAGTAAGTAGGATAAGATTCCCCGTAAAAAAGACTCTTATAATTAACAGAGTTAAAAAATAAATCTAAAGGTAAAAACAAATCACTACCATCTAACTCGTCTATTTTTCCTTTGAAAATAAAACCTAATGGTCTACCATGTTGATCGGTTTTTTTGACTAAAATAAAACCTTCAATGTTATCTTCTGCTTTGAGAATTACATTAGTTTGTTCATTCCATTGAACCCCTGAAATTTCCAAGGAATCTAATAAAAAATTAGCCGCACTGATTGCCCATTTCATACTTTGTTGACAATCATGAAAATGAGTTTCTAAACTGTCTATGCCAATCAAGCGAATTTGCACGTGATTATCCTCATTTAATTGAGGAGGAGAACCCTTAATCTTTGACCAATGCTCAGGATTATTAGCTTTGAAACGAATGGAATCACCGTCAGGAGAATAGCCGACAACATGAAATGTTCCTTTGATGAGAATAAAAGACATTTACTTACCAATCACCTCCATTAATAGTTAATAGATTTGTTGTGAATTTATAAAAACAGTCAAAACCTTTACTATTCAATGGATTTAATCAAAATTGCTGCTAAATTTTTGCAAGCTTTATCCTATCGACTTTTTAGGGTTTAAAAATTTGAGTTCGCAACCACTTTAATCATAACAGTAAAGCTATGATTATTATAAATTTGACGATCGTCAATCAATAGAATTTAGAATTTAGAATTCAGAACTAGAACTTGGTAAACTGCCTTATTTTTCGATCGATCATAATATAGCAAAAACAACATTAACCAATTATCCACTAAAAATATCACTACTTAGCCATACATTAAATATTTCTCGAACCTTAGTGTTGAGTGATAGAACTATCCGATTTTTATTCCAGTTTTATTTCTCAATTATGAGTTCTGAATTACTATTATAATGACCTTAAGTTGACATGAGTAATTCTCTCTAACCAAAAGAAATGGCAATAAGCTAAGAAGATGTTTGAGAATTCTTATCTGTCATTAATTCCAGAGTAGCGAAATTATTTAAACAAGGAGGCAAATATGCCAGCTTTACTTCCCAATATTGACCCTGATGGGCTTCTAGAATATTCAGTGGTTTTTACTGATCGTTCACTTAACCATATGTCTGAGTTATTTCAAGGAGTAATGAATGATATTTCCACCACCCTTAAAAAGGTCTACAATGCCAATGCTGTAATTGTTGTTCCTGGTGGTGGTACATTTGCCATGGAAGCAGTAGCAAGACAATTTGGTGTTGATAAAAAATGTTTGGTGATCAGAAATGGTTGGTTTAGTTTCCGTTGGACACAAATTTTTGAGAGGGGAAATATACCTTCTGAATCGATTATATTGAAAGCTCGTCTTGTTGATAATAGTAAACATGCTCCTTTCACTCCACCACCCATACAAGAAGTTGTGGCAACTATCAAAGCCCAAAAACCTGATGTTGTGTTTGCGCCCCATGTTGAAACTTCGGCAGGTATGATTCTTCCTGATGAATATATTAAAGCCGTGACAGATGCAATACATTCTGTTGGTGGTTTATTCGTTTTAGACTGCGTTGCCTCTGGTACGATTTGGGTGGATATGGAACAATGTGGTGTTGATGTCTTAATCACTGCTCCTCAAAAAGGTTGGAGTAGCTCTCCTGGTGCCGGTTTAGTCATGTTAAGTTCCCTCGCACGAGAACGAATAGAATCAACAGTTAGTAATAGTTTTGCCTGTGATTTGCGTAAGTGGCTACAAATTATGGAAGCTTATGAAAATGGTGGACATGCTTATCATGCAACTATGCCCACAGATTCTCTACGACGTTTTCGAGATATGATGAAAGAAACTCAAAGATACGGTTTTGATCAAGCCAAGAAAGCCCAACAGGAATTAGGAAATAAAGTGAGAACTCTTTTCGCTAATAAGGGAATAAAAAGTGTTACCATAGAAGGGTTCGACGCACCGACTGTAGTGGTTTGTTACACTGATGATATGGGTATTCACCAAGGAAAAAAATTCTCAGCGGTCGGCTTACAAATCGCAGCTGGAGTTCCTTTAAGATGTGATGAACCAGAAGATTTTCAAACTTTTCGTCTGGGGTTATTCGGCTTGGATAAACTTCAAAATATCGATCGCACTGTCGAAATACTTGACAAAGCCTTATCTAGTTTAGATATTTGACGATCGTCATAATTGTAAAGTTTCCAGACATTTATCAAGGCAATTAATCAAGTATTTGTTAAATTGAATTAGTTAGTTTAAACCAATGCCAAAAATAATTAATTATTAATTATTAATTATCAAAATGCCCTATACCGTAGAACAAATAAAATCTTCACGATTTAGAGAATATAGTCCTTACATTTGTTTAGGAACGAATATCTTTTTATTTTTAGTCCTCATTTTACATGGTTTTTTTGCCAAAACTCTTGTGAACAAAAGGATTTCTACCGCAGTAGTTGAAGAAGAGACGATCGCAAAATTAGAACCGATTTTATTAAAACCTTCCTTAATTGGAGCTTTAAGAATTGACGCTAATGCTGTGATTAAAAATAATTCTTGGTTAACTTATGAAATTCAACTGCAAAATGAACAAGGAAATGTGCTTGCTTCAGCCCTCAAACCAGCTTGGCAAGAGTCAGGGCGTTGGCGTGAAGGGGGAGAATCAGGCAGTTGGAGTGAAGCAGACTTAAAAGGAGGAATAGACCTTCGTCTTTCTCGTAATCAAAAAGAGCAAAAAGTAATCCCCGTCATTCAGGTTTGAGAATATACAGATACTCGAGGAAACCCTTTATCTCAAGGTATAATTGGTAAAGATCCCATTTATGAAAATGTTTTATTTAAAGTAAAAATTATTCAAGGAGCGATCGATACTCGTTATTTATGGGCAGGGTTGATAGGAAGTTCTCTAATTACCGTCCTATGTTTTATGAGCTTGGGTACGACGGGAAAACTAGTTATCAAAAAGACCGTCAATGACAGTGATATTGGAGATTGGGGTGTTTTCGGTGATACCAATCAATTAGTTCAAGCTCAAGTTGAAGTATTAGCTGATGAAACCTCACCAAAGTCACTCAACATTAAATTATCGATTAATGATGGTTATGGTGAACAATGTTTTAATGTTATCCAAACCCTAAAAATGAATTATCGTCATGGGGAAAATAGTGAAATACTATCGGCCAAGGGAAAACAAGATTTTTATTTTTTGCTACCTAAACGAGCATCTTATAATGTTTATCTGGAAATAGAACCAGATCAACCCGTGGAAAAGACATGGTTATCAGTCAAACAAGGGGTTAAAACCCTTGATAACGTCACAATTAATCAAATTATTCATAGTGAAATTTAACTCAATTAATGAATTATGTTACCTAAATGTTGTCTGGGAATATGCGTTTTAATTGCTTCAACCACTCTTTGGATGGGTGTAAGCCAAAGTTCGGCTTTTAATTTAGGACAAGAAAATCAAAAGAATTTTTGGGGGCGACATAATACTCGTCCTTCAGGTCGATATGTCCGCGGAATATGGATTTCTTCTCCTAGTAGAGCTTCCTATGGCAGTTTTTCAGGAGGTGGCCCCAGTTTTGGAAAATGATTGTAAATTGATAATGTTATGACATTTCCATGAACAATTATCATGGTTGTAGCCCCCAAATAACAGAAGTTTAAAAGACTTCTTTTTGAGAAGAAGAATTGGTATTTTCATTTTCAGAAATACCTTTAGACTTCATTTACCATTTGTTTACCCACATTACGAGCTTCTTCATCATCAACTACTATTGACACATCAAAATCCATATATTTGTTCCAATTGAGGGTAAATAGTGAAAAAGCTTCTGCATTTTTTGTTTCGAATACTGCCACCCCTGTACCACGAACTAAATCATGCCATCTGCCAATAAGTGTTACTTCTCCACCCATTAAAGATTCTTCTTGTTCTGTTGTCATTTCCGAAAAAAGAGCCAAAGTGTCGTGTAGTTTTCCTTCATGTATTTGCCAAGTTGTTAAGATCTTCATTTTTTTCTTGATAATATTTTAGTTGTACAAGTCTGAATCAAATTTTCTAAATTGTATATTTATCGATAATATCCAAAAGTATTCGAACTTTATATGTAATTTACCTACTCGAAATGAAAATTTATTGACCATATGATTAATTTATACAAAAATAGCAGTGGCAAATATTTATCCAAATGACCAAATATCAACGATACTTATTGCTAATAGCTGCGTCAGTTTCTTCTGCTACAGGATTGGCCGCAGAATTACTATTAGGAACTTTGGCAACTTATTTAGTGGGAAACCAAGCTTTAGCTTATGGGGTTGCCGTTGGTGTTTTTTTAGCAGCAATGGGAATTGGTTCTTATTTGACTCAATTTATTACACCTTCAGGTAGTCCATCTCAACAACAAAAAGCCTTATTAATTCGTTTTGTTCAGATTGAATTGCTGATTGCACCTTTAACGGCGATTTTACCATTAGCTTTATCGATACTAATAAAAATTTCTAGAAATGTTAATTTCAGACTAATATTAGTTTTAATTTTTGGTATTGTTTTATCCTGTTTTAGTGGTTATTTCTTTTATAAAACTGAAGAAAAAACCATAATTAGAGAATTTCAGCAAGATGTAGATGAACGAGCAGCTTCATTATCTCGTGAGTTGGCAATCAATTTTGAAACTTTAAGCTCCTTATCGATATTATTTCATGAAGGTCAAATTCCTAATTTAGAGAGATTTCAGCTCGAAGCCGAAAAAATTTTAAATCGTCATTCCAATATTCAAGCACTTGAATGGATACCCAGAGTATTTGATTCCCAAAGAGCTATGTATGAATCACAACTAAGAACTTATTTTCCTGACTTTGAAATTACACAATTAGACAAACAAGGGTTTATGACTCGTGTAGAGCAAAAAGAAGAATATTATCCTGTGTATTATATTGAACCAGTACGGGGAAATGAAGCAGCTCTGGGTTTTGATCTTTCTTCTAATCCTGTTCGACTAAAAGCCTTAGAAAAAAGTAGAGATACTGCCCAACCTCAAGCAACAGGAAGTATCAAACTAGTTCAAAAGAATGATAATCAAAAAGGTTTTCTCATTTTTTTACCCATATACAAAGGGAATCCGTCAACTTTAGTCAAGCGTCGAGAAAATTTAGAGGGATTTATTTTGGGTGTTTATCGCATTGGAGATATTTTTATGAGTTCTTCCTTTAGCGATCGTCATATGAATATTAAAATGGAACTAGTTGATGAAACATCAATATCCCAACCTGAAATACTTTATAGCAATCAAACTGATACTAAGTTAAAAATTCATGATCAGATAACTTATAAAAAAGAACTACCCGAAATCTGGGGACGAAAATGGACTTTAGTTGCTTGTCCTACATTAAGTTATCTCTCTGTAAGAAGAAATATTTTGCCCATAGTAATTACTATTGCAGGTATAGTATTAAGCTTCTTTATAACCTTATATCTTTACATAATTGCCAAACGTACTGCCACTATTGAACAAATAGTTATACAAAAAACAGAAGAGTTAAATAGAGCGAATAAAAAATTAATGCTGATATCCCGCACTGATGGTTTGACGGGAGTTGCCAATAGAGCCTTTATGGACGAATTTCTGGAGAAGGAATGGTTACGGGCAATCAGAAATCAAACATTTATCTGTGTTCCTTGAGAAGACCCACGGCTATGCCCATGGGATGAATCACG
>JAALKG010000090.1 GCA_011088145.1 Cyanobacteria bacterium MH1_Bin12
CCGTGATTCATCCCATGGGCATAGCCGTGGGTCTTCTCAAGGAACACAGATAATTGTCAACTGTAAATTGTTAATTGTCAATTGAAACCTATTTATTTCAGAAATACTATAATTAATAAGCCAACTAAACCAAAGATAATGGTGGTAGAGATAACCAAGATATTGATACTTTTAATCGGGCTATAAAAATAGTCGTCTTGCTCGATCGCATTTACGTGAACAGAATGTTGTATCACCGCTGTTAGTAACAATAAAATACTTAAGGCAATTAAGATTAAACTGATGTTACGAGTTAATTCCATCGTCATCAATGAATTGCCACCGGGGAATTTTTGTTCTAAAGTTAGAAAGATTTGATCGATCGCAAAACCAAAACCGATCAAAGTTAAACAGTTTTGAATCCAAGAACTTAAAGTTCTTTCTGCGGCGGCACGATTACGCTCTTTAGCTAACTCATTCGTTTGACCTTTTGGTTTATTCGGTTGAGAGGCGTTCATCAAATCAATATTGAATCGAGTAAATTAACTTTAGATTGTTATTGTATACTTTCGGTTAAGATCATAACGCAAATGCTGATCCCGATCGCAACTAAAATTCCTGAAACTATTATCCCTAAAGACTTTCGATGTTGGTATAAATATTCTGGTTGTTGTAAACGTTTGATTTCTTCTTGATAGTCGAAAGCCGCTATAACGACTAATATTCCACCTGTGCTAACAAATAATAAGCTAAAAACTTTTAAAGGAATTAAGGTTCTCGTCGGGTCAATTTCTAACCATAAATATAGTTGTTCGATCGCTTCTTCTAAAATAAACCCTAAACCAATTAAAGAGACACTAATCCTAATCCAAGACAACAAAGTGCGATCGGCAGCAACACGATTTCGTTCTTTAGCAAGTTCTACTTGTAGATTAGGTGACTTATCCGATGGATTTGATTTTACCATAGCTTAAAGGCTTTCAGCCAAAGAAGTCTCCCTATTCCTTTTGCTCCTATTTTTTTCTTATATAGACTATCAGAAGTAGAAAATGATCTAAAGTTATTGTTGTCAAATCCTACTCCATTATCAATCACGGAAAACCGCAAATTTTAGATATTTTTCCTTTATCTATAAATTCTTTAAATTCTTTTCCATCACCTTCTCTGATAATGTGAATATCAATATATCCAATATCAATGAGGACAGATCTACTATTTTCTAATCATATCTTATTCGTTATATTATGCTTCATTTATTCCAAATTAAATATCTCATAATCATTAATTATGTCGAATTATCATTAGTTTAGGAAAAAAATCTTACAATCTTTTATCTCTTGTTACAATGTGAGTTTTGAGTAAATAATTCGTTTTAGGTAATTTTATATTCATCACAACTTAATCGCTATAACCACTACAATAAACGGGCGTGGAGGGACTCGAACCCCCGACCTGCTGATCCGTAGTCAGCCGCTCTAATCCACTAAGCTACACACCCTCATTTTTAGGCACTTATATATAATAACGGATAATACCTTAAAATGCAATAGTTATGGTCAATAAATTATCTCATTTGAATTCTGATGGCGAAGTGGAAATGGTTGATGTATCACAAAAACAAACAACCCTACGTCATGTGATCGCATCAGGTAAAATAATCCTATCCCCAGACAGTTTAAAACAAGTTCAACAGGGAAATAATCCTAAAGGTGATGTCATTGCTACTGCGAAAATAGCGGGAATTATGGCGGCAAAACAAACATCACAATTGATACCCTTATGTCATCCTTTACCCTTATCAAAAATCGGGATTAATATTAACCCTGATGAGAAATTACCAGGTTATCATATTGAAGCATCAGTCAAAACCAAAGCAGAAACAGGAGTGGAAATGGAAGCGTTAACTGCTGTTTCTGTTACTGCTTTAACCCTATACGACATGATAAAAGCGATCGATAAATCTATGATTATCACAGATATCAAACTAATCAGTAAAACAGGAGGAAAATCTGACTATCAAATAAAGGAGTAAAAAGCTATTTGACATCTTTGTTCACTAGTGAACAAAGTTAATAGACAAAAGCTAAATCTGATTTAATTATTTTTAAATCAAGTAGTTCAAATTGATTTTAGCTAAAAAAAGAAGGGGATAAACCCCTTTGAACACAAAAGTTACCAACTGGATTTGACAACACCAGGTAATAAACCCTTATGAGCCCATTCTCTAAAAACATTACGAGATAAACCGAAAGTACGATAGTAACCTCTTGGTCTTCCAGTTACCCAACAACGATTACGTTGACGATAAGGAGAGCTGTTTAAAGGTAACCTTTGTAATTGACGTTGTAACTCAAATTTTTCCGCAGGGTCATCAGATTGACGAATTCCTTCTTTTAATTCCGCTCTTTTGTCAGCATATTTAGCTACTAACTTGGCACGTTTAACTTCACGTGCAATCATTGATTTCTTAGCCATTTAAAATAATACTTAAATACTAAATTAATTATAAACACATTGTTTTCTATAATAACCTATCTCAAGAGTAATTGTTAATTATCAATTATTTTCATGATGACATTTCTTCTCTGAAATCATCTAATTGAAGAAACGTTTCTCTTCCGGCGGCAAATCTATAAATACTTTTTCTCCCGAAGATACTCCCGTTAATATTTGAGTTTTATCGTCTACGGACAAGCCAATGGTTATGGGTTTAAATTTAGGCTTATTATTCTCATCAGGTATCATCACTCCTGTTTTACCTTTTTCGGTCACAATAGCCACAGTAGGAACAACTAAAACATTATCTAATTGCTGTCCAATGAACTTGACTTCTACATTCATTTTCGAGAGTAGTTGTTTTTGTCCTGTGAGAATATCTATCTTGACCTCAAATGAAGTGACATTTTGCTCAACGATTGCTTCAGGTGCGATCGCTTTTACTACCCCTTCAAAAACTTGATCAGGATAAGAATCGGCAACAATTTCCACAGGTTGTCCAATTTGGATTTGAGCTAAATCAATTTCAGGTATTTTAGCCACCACCTCTAATCCCTTCGCCAAAGCAATAATCGAAGATGAAGTCGCAGATGCCTTGCTAGAAGCCGAAGTAGTGGGGGTAACAAAAGCACCCTCATTAGCATATCTTTGTGTCACAACACCATCAAAAGGAGCAATGATAAAAGTATCTTCATATTGAATTTTAGCAATTTGCAAATTGGCTTCAGCCGCCTTAACATTCGCCTTTAAACGCTCTAATTCAGCCTTTCCACTTAATTGTCTTTCTTCCAAACCAATGTTTATTTCTCCAGCAGCAGCTTCCAAACGTCTAATTTCAGGTTCTTCAGTTATTTGAATTTCTTCCAATCGTTGTAGGGTTTCTTGAATTTTCGACTGAGAAACCAAATATTCATTCGCTAATTCATCAAATCTATCCGCACTGATAGCTCCTTCTTTCAAAAGATTTTCATTTCGCTTTAATTGAGTTTCTGCTAACTTTAATTTCGATTGTGCTTCTTTCAATTGCGATCGAGTTTGGGCAATTTTTTGGGGAATACGACGCTTCGATTCTTCCAAAAGAGCTGTAGCCTGAGCAAATTGTGCAGAGTATTTTTGAAGATCACCCTGTAATTTAATATTGGCTTCTTGTAAAGAGGCTTGAGCTTCCTTTACTCTTGCTTCCGCCTGAGCACCTTGGGCAAATAATTCCTCATTTTCCATCACCGCTAATAATTGCCCTTTCTTTAAAATAAATCCTTGATCTACTCGCAATTGTTTTAAAATACCCGGATTTTTAGGACTAATATTAACACTTTGAATAGGTTCAACTGTACCACTAGATTGAATTTCGAGATTGATATTTTGTCGAGTAATGGTGACAGTATACTCCTCAATATTATTAATATTATTATTAGAGCGACCCATCATTAGATAAGTCGTTCCAGACACAAAGATGACGCCACCGACCATAATGCCAAAAATCCAAGGTAAGGGATTATTTTGTTTTTTTAAGTCACTCACTGTCATAAATTAAGATTCAACTCGGTTCAAATTAATAGTTCGTTGTTACAAAGTTAACAAATTTTGTAACAATTCGTAGGATGAAGAAAAAGACAATGAGCTTCAACCCATTGTCTCTATTGGTTTTAATTTATAATTGAATGTTGTGAAGTACCACCTACTATTCCTTAAATAATGCCTACAACTGAGATGATTCTATGAAAATTTTTAATCAAACTATTTGTGAAGTATATTATTTATTGTCTTGTTATAAACGCTTGTCACGCTCTTGACGACGACGATCACGCCATTCGATCGTCGTTAGGTAAACAATACCACCAGTCACAGTAAACAACAAAACTACAGCGACCAGAAAAAGAATACTAAAAAAACCAGATGATTCCACGATTTTAAAAACCTTTACGCCCCCAAACTACCATTGCTATAGACCATGTAAATAAAGCAAGCACACCAGCCCAACCTAAAGTAAGAATATCCATATAATTTATTTTTTAAGAAGATTATTTTAAGACTAACAGTGTCTTATCATATCACTCGAATTCGATAATTATCAATCATCTATTATCTTTAATTAAGTGACCGCTACGCCGTTTGACCTCAGTTTATGACCTGGATTACCAGGTGGAGATCAAACATGTTCGTTTCTGTTTCCGAGTACAGGCTCGGTTTACTACCACGACATAATTTATTGATTTCCTAAATATTAAGCTTATAGATCAAAAAACTTAATTGGCAGTCACCAACGTAGTAGTCAACATAATTATCTATGATAATAATTTATGGTTTTTAGAGCAACATTTTCCTTTAACTTGTTCGGTGTAACCTTTACAAAATGTTAGATATTGCGTTACCAAATCACTGTATTTTAAAGATCGAGACTGTCATTTAAAATACTATTTTGCAAAATGTTAGATAAAATTTTATACGCTGATTCTGGTAGTGGTAACACTGAGGAAATGCTCAAAATGTTACTCGATTTGCCTGCTTTTAAAAGAAGTGCGATTACGATTTTGCGGGTTATTCCACCTCAATCTTCAGCAGATGATTTAGCCCAAAAATTTGAGGAAGGAGGAGATACTCTATCAGACATTATCAAAAAAATTAACATAGATCCTTCTAAGGTCTCTACTATGTTAAAACAAGGTGATCCCAAAGGGATGGTCTGTCAAAGTGCAGATGAAATAAATGCCAATTTAATTTTAATGGGTTCTCGTGGTCTGAAACGTCTAGAATCTTTTTTTGGTAATTCTGTCAGTCAATATGTATTCCAACTGACCAATCGTCCTATGCTTCTAGTTAAGGATGATATTTATGTGCGTAAAATCAAAAGGGTTATGTTAGCTTTAGATAAATCAGAAGCAGCTAAATATTCTCTGGAATTAGCATTATATATGCTCAAGGACTATCGGGATGCAGAGTTGTACTTGATCAGAGTCAATCCCGATATGAAGACTAATTTAGAGTTATCAAACCAAGAAATGGAGGAAAATCCTGTTCTTGCTCCCGCTTTAAAACAAGCACAAAGAATGGGGATTACCACTAAATGTATTGTTAAAGGTGGAAGACCTGCTCAACAAATTTGTCAATCAGTGGAAGATCATAACATTGATTTATTATTATTAGGTTCTCCTGATCGTCGTCCTTCGATCGCTAAAAGTTTAGTAGATTTAGATCGTTTAATTGGTACTTCTTTATCCGATTATGTCAGAGTTAATGCTAATTGTCCTGTACTTTTAGTTCGTTAATAATCTTAAAAATAGTTTTTTTAGATAGTATTAATTCATCCTTTTTTACTGACTAAATTAACTATTTTAAACATATTTTAATAATGGATAATTATTCATTATTTATTATTTATTATTTAATTATGGCTATTGGCAATCGCTTTAATAAATTTATCGGAAAAACTCGCTTTGTCGTCTCTCGAATATTTATTCATCTACAAGGACAAGAAATATCATCATTGTTGGGAATTTTGAATAAAAATGCTCGTGATGCGATTGCCGCAGAGGGAGAAATAGAAGTGATGGGTGAATGCCTCGTTAATATTTGTCAAGGATTATTAGAATATCAAACCTACTGGCAGAGTGCTGCTAATGAAGGAGATGTTTTTTGGCAAGAGGAAGATGCGGGTGATTGTATTGCCGATTTATTTACTGATTCTGCTTCCCGTTACCTGTCACAAACAGATTTTAGTGCTGATTCAGATGAAAATGCGTTATCTTTACCTACAACCGATAATGTAATTGTGATGATAACAGTTGCTTTTACGGGAGAAATACCAGAAATTGAAACAGATTTAGCACAACTTGAGAGTTTAACGAATGGACTCAAAGCGTTAATGAGTATTTATTATAAACAAGAATATAAAGCGATCGCAATTCATTTTTCTCCTGCTCAATTAGGAGATGTTTTAACTTCTGAACAAACCATTATGAATTTTCCCGAATTAATACCTCTATAATCTAATAGTTTGAAATTGAGGTACACAGTTTTAAGCAGCGAAATTTGGCAATAAAATATGTAGAGACTAAAGAGTTAAGTTCCTTAAAGTTGGGGAATTTGAAGAGTATACTAATATATTTAATCAATAAAAAAGAGTGAACTAAAATTCACTCTTAATTGATTAATAATTAAATATTTGGCAAGCCTTATAATAAGTTCAGTTACCGAAACTTATCATAAAAAAATTCAACTACACAGCAACCTTTGTCTTGCCGCTAGAACTTAATTCACCTTTAGCATATTTAGCTGCATACTCATCTAAACCTACTTGTTTGATTTTGCTTGCATTACCAGCACTCCAGAACTGTTGATAACGATCAGCACAAACTTGTTTCATGTATTTCATGGAAGGTTTCATGAAGTGGCGAGGATCGAAATTAGAAGGATCTTTTGCTGCCGCTTCACGAATAGCTGCGGTAATAGCTAAACGATTGTCGGTATCGATGTTTACTTTACGTACACCGGACTTGATACCTTTTTGAATTTCTTCTACAGGAACACCATAGGTTTCAGGAATTTGACCACCATAAGCGTTGATCATTTCTAACCATTCTTGAGGTACAGAAGAAGAACCGTGCATTACTAAGTGAGTATTAGGTAATTTGGCGTGAATTTCTTCAATACGACTAATTGCTAAGATTTCACCAGTAGGTTTACGGGTAAATTTGTAAGCACCGTGGCTAGTACCAATGGCAACAGCTAAAGCATCTACTTGAGTACGTTCTACAAATTCTACAGCCTCATCAGGATCAGTTAGAAGTTGTTCACGATCTAATTTTCCTTCAAAACCATGACCATCTTCAGCTTCACCCATACCGGTTTCTAAAGAACCTAGACAGCCTAATTCTCCTTCAACACTAGCACCAACAGCGTGAGCTACTTTAACGACCTCAGCAGTAACATTAACGTTGTATTCGAAGGTTGCAGGACTTTTAGCGTCTTCTTGTAAAGAACCATCCATCATAACGCTAGTGAAACCGTTACGGATAGCAGAATAACAAGTAGCAGGACTATTTCCATGATCTTGGTGCATGGCAATAGGAATATGAGGATAAGTTTCAACTGCTCCAAGAATTAAATGACGGAGGAAGTTTTCACCAGCATAACTACGAGCACCACGAGAAGCTTGTAATATAACAGGGCTATCAGTTTCGTCAGCAGCTGACATGATAGCGAGAATTTGTTCTAAATTATTAACATTAAATGCAGGAATACCATAATCATGTTCTGCGGCGTGATTTAAGAGTAATCGCATAGGTACTAAAGCCATATATATCCTCCTGATACTTTACTTATTTATTTTAAAATTTTCTTTGTTAAGAATCTTAACGCATTTAGGTTCAGTTAACAATGGATAATAGATAATTATTAATCCTTTGTTAACCTTTTCTTCGAATTTGAAGGTTGAAATGTAACATTTTTGTACTCTAAACGTTACTGATATCTAGCACGACGATTAGCTCGACGCTCTTGCATTAATTCTGCCCACTTTTGTCTTTGTTCTTGTGTTAATACTTCTCTGGTTTTTAGCATCACTTCAAAGCGTAATTCTTGTATGTCTTGCCTTAGTCCAATAATCCTGTTATGTTGCGATCGCAACGCACTTTCGGAATTATTATTTTGCATCATCTGAGCCAATTTTTGTCTTTGTTCACGAATATCTTCTCTCAAGCTTTTCATTTGTGGTCGATATTGAGAACGAATAGCCCTGATTTGATCTTGTTGGAATGGTTCTAAACCTAATTTTTCCACTAATTTTTGCTTTCTGGAATTTCGATCGGCTCTCAGATGAGTGATAGAATTATTTTGGTAATGAGTCTGAGTTAATTGGTTTGCAGACTGTTGTAATGCGATCGCATTACCCGCAAAAGTAATACCAGCAACACTAGTTGTAATAACGATAAAATCAATTACTTTTTTCATAATTTATATTCCTAATTTTTTATTGTTTTGTTGACTTAATTACTCATCACTCAGATATCACGAAATTAATAACTACCTACCACATAGGGATATTCTTCATTGACAAAGAAAAAATCTTCTTCTGGCTCTTCTTCCACCATAGATTCTTGCCAAGTATTAATCATAAAACTATCCATATCTTGATAATCGGAAACAAGTTGTGGAGACAATTTTTGTCTGAATAAATGACCAGAAAGCATTAAAAAACCAGAGAATATGGTAAAAGGTAGTAACCAAAATAGTCTCCTTGGATTTAGTTTTTTGGTCGTCAAAGTATTACTTTTGTGTTGAGCAATACTTCTCATAATTAAATCTTCACAAGGTTTATTTTCCAAAGGTGTTGGTCGTGAATAAGTTTGCAAAAAATTCACTAAAACATCATCTTCTAAAGGTTGTTTTTTAGTCATTTTCTTCATAGAGTAATACCTTCTGTTTCCAAATAACTACGTAAGTTTTTTCGTGCTTGAAATAATCTAGATTTAACCGTGCCAATAGGAATAGACAAAATTTGGGCAACCTCTTTTTGTTGTAAATCTTCTAAATCGTGTAGGACAATGACAACACGATGATCTAAACTCAATTGTTGTAGAGCATTTTCAATTAATTCTTGATAATGCAAACGGTTTAATCCTTTTTGACTGTCATGACGAGATTTTGCCAAATCATATTCTAAGGATTGTTTAACTTGATTAATTCGTGCTAGTTTACGTTGGCGATCTTTTTTAGTTGCTAAACCTTGATCACAGGAGACATTCCAACAGATACGATAAAGCCAGGTAGAAAAGTACTGAGGATTTTTGAGTTTTGGCAATGATTTCCATGCTTTTAAGAAAACTTCTTGCTGTAAATCATCTAGTAATTCCGAACCACACAGTTTATATAAAGTTGCTCTAACTTTATATTGATAACGTTGATATAGTAAACGAAAAGAACTTTGATCTCCCAATTGACATTTCTCAACTAATTGCGAATCTGCTATTTTAGAATGGTCATCAGCCAGCACTTTCATTTCATTGGTAATTTATTGTTCTTAGTTTTTTAGACCTTATTTGTTGACAAAAAGTTCAATATAGGTAAATTCAGCGGTATAATCACCATAGTTTTTTTCAGGGAAATATCCTATAGTAGTCCGTCAAGTTTGAAATGATAGATTATGGTAGCAGGGAGAAAAGGAGTTGGCAGAGAAAGTGTTTTGTTAAAGTTTTGAATATGACGGTCTATCCCTCACCACAAAATTGTTAAACTATTAGGCAGTTCTCAATGCAACAATAGGATCCAGTCTTGCTGCTTGTCTTGCGGGTACAACACCAAAAAATAAACCGATACTACCAGATACTCCCACTGCTACAAAAATGGTATTAGTAGAAATAGTGGTCGGTAATGGAGAAAGAGAACCAACTATAGTTAAACCAGTCACCCCAATTAAGATACCTAAAATACCACCGACAGCGGAAATAATAATGGCTTCAATCATAAATTGGGAGAGAATATCTTGTTCTGTTGCACCTACGGCTTTTCTCAAACCTATTTCTTGAGTTCTTTCACTGACGGATACTAACATTATATTCATGACACCAATACCTCCTACTAATAGGGAAATACCTGCAATAGCTGCTAACATAATGGTTAGTCCTCCCGTAATAGTATTAACAGTTGAGAGAATATCTTTTTGGGTTTCTACTCTAAAATCATCTTCACCAATAATTTTATGCCTGAGTCTCAATAAATTTTCGATCTGAAATTTGGCTGAATTGATGCGCGAAGAGTCTTTCGCTGAGATGGAAATGAAGCTTAATTCTAATCCATATTGTGAGGTTTTTCCCACAACCTGATTCGCCATAGTAGTTAGGGGAATATAGATTCTTTCATCTTGATTTGTTCCCAAAGATGAACCTTTTGATTCCATGATACCGATAATTTCAAAAAAAACATTTTTAATCCGAATATTTTTACCAATAGGATTTTGATTGGGAAAAAAATCTTCGACAATTTGTGAACCGATAATGGCTATTTTATTATTTCTTTTTAAGTCTAATTCATTAATAAATCTACCTTGTTCTAAATCAAAACCTCTGACAGTTAAGAACTCTGGGGTAGTGCCAATGATAGACACGTTACTATTCTTATTACCGTAAGTAGTTAACAAACGAGAACTAATTTGCGGTGCTACTTGATCTATACTCGGTACTTGAGACTCGATCGCTTTTGCATCTTTTAAGACTAAAGTTTTTGGCACATCAAAGGTTGTTCGACGGGCTTCTCTACTACCAGGAACAACAAATATTACATTCGCACCCAAAGACTCAAATTGTTCCGATGCTAATTGTTGAGTAGCTTCTCCAATACCAATCATTGTGATAACTGAGGCGTTACCAATGACGATACCAAGCATGGTTAAACCACTACGCATTTTATTACTTAATAAAGTCGTAGTTGCCATTTTTATCGAGTCAGTGAATTTCATAATAAAAACAAAAACTTAGGTCTAGCCCAAAATAAGGCGTTTAAATTATTTCATAAGAACTCTTATACTAATTGACATTGATAAGTTATGAGGTATGAATTTAACTGTAAGACTATTTTAACGGAAATTGACGATCTTAAATCTATTTAATTTTTGATACCTGTATTACTGATACCTTCATTGACATCCTCCCAGCGTCGGAGACGCGGGATTCCTAAGAAATCTAGAGGTT
>JAALKG010000091.1 GCA_011088145.1 Cyanobacteria bacterium MH1_Bin12
TACCACACTCTGTTTCTGTTTAAAAATTACTTAGGGGTATATTCTATCTTGTTTTCAGTTCTAATGGATGATACGCCCTAGTATAAAAATTAAATAACTGGTAAGTCAAATAAAACTGAATGAAGATAATTTTCTGCCCATTCCACACCAAAAGCTTTTTCTAAAACTCTTCTAGTTTTATCATTTTGTTGTTGTTGTAAACAATAATTTTTTTGCCCTTCAAAATAAACTAATTTCTCTATTTCTGAAACAGGATGAGATTCCACTGCAATTTGACAATGAATAGTTAAAAAATCTTTGACACGGTTTAAAAATAAAATTTCTTCTTCTTTATCCGCAGGGCGAATAAACAAACAATAAGGAGAAAATATATCTCCCCAACCTGGTAAATCTCGATTTTCACGAAAGGCAGGTTCACCTAAGCTAGATAATAGTTGTTGATAATTTTCAGATAATATTTTGTCTTCATTAGTAGGAGATAAATCCACTATGGCCGCACTGATACCCGCTTTCCCTGCAACAATATCACAGCCAAACATTGGTAAAGGATAGTGAGTTTTCGGAAACATTACACAATGAAGAATATCTAAATTTTTACCAACTTTAGCTAACTCCAAATGCATCTTACGAAATTGAAGAGTTTTGTAGCAACTATTTTTAATAGTTAATCTTTCTCCCTCTAATTTACCTTCAACATAACCTAAACCTTCTGGCAATTGATAGGGTGATAAAGACAAATGATTGTCCCATGTTTGAACGATGGTGTCGGCTAATTGATTAATGAGAGGATGTAATGTGTGTTTTAAATCGGAGGAAGAATTGACCATAAAAACTTGAATACACTAGTTCGATATAAATTTTTTTTTTAATTAATATTTTTTATTCACGACCAATTGCACTCATCTAGAATGCTATAGATACCCGAAGTGAGCCAATAAAAAACTTAAATTCAGCAAACTTATAGGGAAATTTTTCAAAAAAGTTTAGAGCTGATATTGGTAAATTAATTTACTCATTATCACTTATTACCATAACATTAACAGGAAATTTAATTTCGTTTATTTTATTAACTAATGTTATTTAAAAGGGTTTTAGAGAACGTTTGAAAAGTCTGGTTCACTACTGAAAATGTCCCCTAGCCCCCAATTAGGGGAAAAAAAAAGAAGAAAGTCCCCCGCCCCCTCGCCCCCAATTCTGGGGGATTAAGTGGATGCTTTGCCTTTCTTTAGTGGGGATTTAGGGAGCGAAAACACAATACTGATACTTGTTCTTACAACCTTTTAGTGAAGATAGGAATCATTGGGAATTAAAAATTGACAATTACTAACCCCCGAAGCCTATTCTGACGAAGGAAGGATTTAGGAATGATGAAATAGTTAGCTTTTTACTTGTTGATTTGTATTGTGCGTAATTCCAGTTATTAAGAATCCGTGATTGGATAGTTAAAGATAAAATATAGGGATAGTACAAAATAAAGAAAAATCCATTAGGATTATGGCTATCCAAAAATTACCGAATAATGTTGTTAAATTAATTGCGGCAGGAGAAGTAATTGATTCTTTAACTTCGGTAGTTAGAGAGTTAGTTGAAAATAGTTTGGATGCCAAAGCAACGAGAATTTTTATTTCTATTTATCCCCAATCTTGGAGTTTGGAGGTAGCTGATAATGGTGAGGGAATATCAGAGGAAGATTTACCTTTGACGATTCAACCCAATACAACCAGTAAAATTCATTCTCGGGATGATTTAATTAACATTAAAACTCTTGGTTTTCGAGGAGAGGCTTTGAACAGTATTGCTCAATTAGCTAATGTGAGTATTTGTAGTCGGGTTAAAGATAATTGTGGTTGGGAAATTGTTAGTGAAGATTTTCGTATTGTTAAACTTTATCCTAAAGCGATCGCAATTGGTACAGTTATTTCCATCAGCAATTTATTTGAAAATTTACCTTTAAGAAGACAAGTTAATCCACCTTTTAAGCAACAGTTAAAACAAATGCAAATTTTGATTGGAGAGTTTGCTTTATGTCATCCCCATGTTACTTGGAACTTATTCGTAAATCAGCGATCGATTTTAAAAATTAGTGCTAGTCTTTCCACCCAAAATATTTTACCTCAATTAGTTAAAACAATTGAATATGCTGATTTAAAATCTATTCATAAAAAGATTAATATTGAACAGCACAATTCGATTTGTGATCTTAATTTAGTCATTGGATTACCTGATCGTCTTTCTCGTCCTCGCCCTGATTGGGTTAAAATTGGGATCAACGGTAGAGTTGTCAGATGTCCTGCTTTAGAATCAGCTATTTATGGTAGTTTTCATCGTACTTTAAGTCGCGATCGCTTTCCTGTTGTTATACTAAATTTACAAATATCGCCTCAATATATAGATTGGAATAGACATCCTGCTAAAGCAGAGATTTATCTAGACAAAATAGAGTTTTGGCAAGATACAATTAAACAAACAATTACTGAAGTTTTTCAATTAACTAATAACAATTTATCTACTAGTTTTTCTAATAAAAGAATTGACCAATATTTTAAAGTAACAGAATCTAAATCTGTATACAATATAGAAGAAAAAATAGATAATAAATCAGATCAAAAAGTAATTGATTTAATTAGTTTAAATGTTCTTTCTCAATCAAGAAATACCTATATAATAACTGAACATAGCCAAGGAATTTGGTTGATAGAACAACATATTGCCCATGAAAGAGTTTTATACGAAAAATTACAAAAAGAATGGGAAATTGTTCCTTTAGAAAAGCCGATTATTTTATCAAAATTATTACCTAAACAGGTAGAACAACTAGAAAATATCGGTTTAGAAGTGGATAGTTTTGGAGAAGATTTATGGGCAGTGAGAAGCATTCCCAAAATATTGCTATTCAGAGAAGACTGCCTTGATGCCTTACTTGAATTAAGCTGGGGAGGTGATTTGGATGCAGCCCAGGTCTCGATCGCTTGTCGTACAGCTGTAAAAAATGGAACTCCATTAACAATCAATCAAATGCAAAAAATAGTTGATGAATGGAAAATGACGAATAATCCCCTCACTTGCCCTCATGGTAGACCAATTTATTTATCATTAGAAGAATCATCGTTATATCGCTTTTTTCGCCGTCATTGGGTATTAGGAAAAAGTCATGGTCTTACTGAATCGCCTCCATCAAATAAATAGACCTCAGTTCGACATAAAATTATTTATGAAAACAAGATGGGAGATGGGGAGAAAAGGGGACTTACAAATTCAAACTGTACCTTATAACTATGAGGAACGCTATAATCTGGTTAAATTTAGAAATAAAATGATTATTCTATGTTTTCTGAGCTGGAAAAGTTTACATTTCAATGTTTTTTTAGATCGAACTCAGGTAAATAGAGGTTGTTGAGAAAGTGAAATTGTGTGAAAATAAAATATCAATCAAAAATTGCACGAGCCAAGACGGTTAATCCCTAATCCTTACAGCTTAGGTACGGAAAACTACACTACCTTAAGTCTCAGGTTTTATTCCACTATATAGGAAGAAATAAATATTGAGTAAAAACAATCTCCAAATTGCTTTGGATGTGATTGTAGTCATTATACAAATTTACTTATAGTAAAAAAGGAGTCACTTATATATGGGAAAAGTAGTAGGTATAGATTTAGGTACAACTAACTCTTGTGTAGCAGTAATGGAAGGTGGTAAACCTGTTGTTATTGCTAATGCAGAGGGTTTTAGAACTACTCCTTCTGTGGTCGCTTATGCAAAAAATGGCGATCGTCTAGTGGGACAAATTGCTAAACGTCAGGGTGTTATGAACCCCATCAACACCTTCTATTCTGTCAAACGTTTTATTGGTCGTAAACATGATGAAGTCAAGAATGAAAGCACAGAAGTAGCTTATAGTGTAATTAGGGATAGCAATGGCAACGTCAAATTAGATTGCCCTGCCCAAGATAAAAAATTCGCTCCTGAAGAAATTTCTGCCCAGGTATTACGTAAATTAGTTGAAGATGCTAGTAAATATTTAGGAGAAACCGTTACCGAAGCAGTAATTACCGTTCCTGCTTATTTCAACGATTCTCAACGTCAAGCTACCAAAGATGCAGGTAAGATTGCGGGTATTGAAGTAAAACGTATCATCAACGAACCTACCGCTGCATCACTCGCTTATGGTTTGGATAAAAAAAGTAATGAAACTATTTTAGTATTTGACTTAGGTGGTGGTACTTTTGATGTATCTGTCTTAGAAGTTGGTGATGGTGTATTTGAAGTATTATCTACTTCTGGTGATACCCATTTAGGTGGTGATGACTTTGATAAAAAAATCGTTGACTATTTAGCCGCAGATTTTCAAGCTAAAGAAGGTATTGATTTACGCAAAGATAAACAAGCTTTACAACGTTTAACTGAAGCTGCTGAAAAAGCTAAAATTGAACTTTCTAGTGTCACCCAAGCAGATATTAACTTACCTTTTATCACTGCAACTCAAGACGGCCCTAAACATTTAGAATTAAACTTAACCAGAGCTAAATTTGAAGAGTTATGTGCCGATTTAATTGATCGTTGTGCAATTCCTGTACAAAATGCGATCAAGGACTCTAAATTAAGCACTGATGCGATCGATGAAGTAGTATTAGTTGGTGGTTCAACTCGTATTCCTGCGGTCAAAGAAGTAGTTAAAAAAGTCTTAGGAAAAGATCCTAACCAAACTGTTAACCCTGACGAAGTTGTGGCAGTTGGTGCAGCTATCCAAGGTGGTGTTTTAGCGGGTGAAGTTAAAGACATTCTCTTATTAGATGTCACACCTCTTTCTCTTGGTGTAGAAACCCTTGGCGGTGTAATGACTAAAATTATTCCACGTAACACCACTATTCCTACCAAAAAATCAGAAACTTTCTCCACCGCTGTTGATGGTCAAAGTAATGTCGAAATTCATGTTTTACAAGGTGAGCGTGAATTCTCTAAAGACAACAAGAGTTTGGGAACTTTCCGTTTAGATGGAATTCCTCCTGCTCCTCGTGGTGTACCTCAAATTGAAGTTATCTTCGACATTGATGCTAACGGTATTTTAAATGTAACTGCGAAAGACAAAGGAACTGGTAAAGAACAGTCTATCAGCATTACTGGTGCTTCTACTTTACCTGATAATGAAGTCGAGCGCATGGTACAAGAAGCTGAGGCGAATGCTTCCTCTGATAAAGAGCGTCGTGAACAAATCGAGCGTAAAAACCAAGCTGATTCTTTAGTCTATCAAGCGGAAAAACAACTGAGTGAGTTAGGTGATAAAGTTCCTGCGGATGATAAAACTAAAGCGGAAGGATTAATCAAAGATCTTAAAGAAGCAGTTGCAGCGGAAGATGATGGGAAAATCCAAACTGTAATGCCTGAATTACAACAAGCACTTGACAGTATTGGAACTAGTATGTATCAACAAGCTGGTGGTGAAGCTCCGGGTGCTGACGCTGGTGCTGGTGCTGCTCCTGAAGCAGAGGCAACTGATGCGAGTTCTGCTGATGATGGTGATGATGTTATCGATGCAGAGTTTTCTGAAACTGATAAATAAATCTCAATTGTGAATTTATGATTCACTGGTAGTTTAATTTAACTAAAAAGGCGATCGCAAACTGTCAGGAAAAAACTGATTTAGCGATCGTCTTTTTTAATAGAAATGAAAATTTAAATATTGTAAGGAGTTTACATATATCTTTCCTAATATTGCATAAGTTAAATTCTCCACAACTATTAACTCACAACAAAAAAACAATCATTTCCACTTCAAATCTCATGAAAATGAATTTATTTAAACCTTGTGTAAATTTGAGTTTAATTTTTGGAGCAATTACTTTAACATTACCAATAATATTTTTTGCCAACCAAGAATTAGCAAAAGCCCATGAATTTCAACATGTGAAATCTGGTTTGTGCTTGGATGTAAGAGAAAATAGACCTAGTGGTAATGTTGTTGTTGATAGTTGCGATGGTCTTAATCAACGTCCATTTCAGCATTGGGTACGTAAAGATAATATTCTTCAAAACGTTAAATCTGGATTATGCTTGGATGTCAGAGAAAATAAGCCTGGTGGAAATGTCGTGATTGATCGTTGTGAAGATAGTAATAAACGTCCCTCTCAAAATTGGATAGACAGAGGTGGCATTCTTAAAAATATTGAGTCTGGTTTGTGTTTGGATGTGAGTGAAAATATAACTGGTGGAAATGTCGTGATCAATCATTGTGAGGGTACTAATAAACGTTCATTTCAATTATGGCGACAATATGATTAAGATTTTATGGAGTAAATGAGATCATTTTAATAATTAAGATCTTGCTAACTCAACAAAAAAGTTTGATTTGTCTTTTTTTGACTTCGATCGAACTGATACTTCCTTTAGAAATGATATAATCAAAATTGTTTACAAAACTTAACAGAATTGCTGAAAAGATAATCGACATTAAGTGAGCAGTTATGTCATTTCATATTTCTACATGGTCAGTCAAAAATCCAGTTTCCGTTCTCGTTTTATTTCTTTGTCTGGGAATATTTGGGCTTTTTTCCTTCTTTCAATTAGGAATTAATGATCAACCCAATATCGATGTTCCTATTGTTCAAGTTACTATCTCTCAAAGAGGAGCAGGGCCAGAAGAATTAGAATCACAGGTAACCCGCAAAGTTGAAGACGCAGTTGCGGGGGTAAATTTAATTGATAATATTAGTTCTACAGTAACCGATGGTCGATCAATTACCACAATTTTATTTGAATTGAAAACAGATGGCAATCAAGCAACTAATGATATACGAAATGCGATCGCCCAAATTAGACAAGACTTACCCGCAGATATTAACGAACCCATCGTGAAAAAGCGAGAATTTGCAGGGGGTTCAATTATGACTTATGTCGTATCCTCAAAGCAAAGAACAGTAGAGGAATTGACTGACTTAGTAGATAGACGTATTACCAGAGATTTAGTGAACGTATCTGGTGTTGCCCAAATCAGAAGAATTGGTGGGTTAGAAAGAGAAGTAAGAGTTGATTTGAACCCAAAGAGTTTGCAGGCTTATAATATAACCGCTACAGAAGTTAATCGACAAATAAGTGAACTGAATATTAACCTTTCGGGAGGACGCTCAGAAGTAGGAGGTAGAGAACAAAATATACGCACCATTGGTAGTGCAAAAACTGTCACCAATTTAGCTGATTATCCGATCATTTTAAGTAATGGAGATCAAATTCGGGTTAAAAACTTAGGCAACGTTATCGACGGTTTTGGTGAACCTCGTCAGTCAGCTTTTTTTGATAATGAAGCTGTCGTTGGATTTTCTGTTTTAAGAGGTACAGGCATTCCTTTAGTTACAGTTGCTCAGAATGTTGAGCAAGAGTTGGTACAACTGAAAAAAACTCGACCTGAAGATATCAATATTGAATTAATTTTTACTCGTGCCACAGCAATTAAAGCATCTTATTATAGTACCATTGGTTCTCTAGTGATCGGCTCAATTTTAACTGTCATCAGTGTCGGACTTTTTCTGCGAGATTGGCGAGCAACTTTAATTACAGGATTAGCTTTGCCTTTATCAATTATTCCAACTTTTTTAGTTATGGAATGGTTAGGCTATACCCTTAATGGTATGAGCTTACTCGCTTTAGCTTTAGCAATGGGTAACCTAGTCGATGATGCTATTTGTATGATCGAAAATATCGATCAACATTTAAGTATGGGCAAAAAACCTTATCAAGCAGCAATGGATGCAGCTAGAGAAATAGGTTTAGCTGTAGTGGCAACTACAGCGACTATTGTTGCAGTATTTTTACCTGTGGCTTTTATGGGTGGTGTACCTGGACAATTTTTCCAACCCTTTGGGGTAACAGTGGCAGTAGCAACGATGTTTTCGACTTTAGTTGCAACGACGATGACTCCCATGTTAAGTGCTTACTTATTAAAGTCCAAACCTTTAAATAAATTAACTGAGAATAAGCAAAAGCAAAAAAGAACTCCTTACCGTAGTCTGTTAACTTGGGCATTACGTCATAAAGTAACAACTTTGATTCTTGCAGTGGTTTTTTTGATCGGTAGTTTACAGTTGTTACCTTATATTCCTAAAGGTTTATTTACCGAACCAGATCAAGGTTTGAGTATCGTCAATGTTGAATTACCGCCTAGTTCGACTTTGTCTGACACCAAAGCGGTAGCAGAACAATTGACGAACATTTTAAAAGCTAATCCTGTGGTTCAAACGGTTCTGTCTGATATTGGTGGAAGCACTGTTAATAATGCCACCATGTATGTTAATTTGATACCCAAAAACGATCGAGACACCACTTTACAAGAATTTCAGTCTCAAATGAGAACTGTTTTTAAACAAGTACCTGGAGCGAGAATCACTTTTAATTCTCAAGGTGCAGGAGGAGGAAGCAAAGATTTAACTATAGTCCTCAAAAGTGATAATGGTGAGGTTTTAACTCAAACTGCACGGGATTTGGAAAGACAAATGAAAGGAATTGCTGGATTGGTGGAAGTCTCTTCTAGTGACAGTTTGGTCAAACCAGAAATTATTATTCAACCTAACTTAAAAAGGGCTACGGATTTAGGTGTTTCTGTAAATGCGATCGCTCGAACTGCTTCTTTAGCAACTTTAGGAGATAATGATTTTGCCTTAGCCAAATTCAATTTAGCTGATCGTCAAATTCCCATTCGAGTGCAAATTGATCCGATTTATCGTGGTGATATTGAAACTATCAAAAATCTCAAAATACCCACTAATAATGGTTCATTAGTTAGCTTAGATAGTGTCGCTGATTTAAGCTTGGGTAGTGGCCCAGCGGAAATCAAAAGATATAATCGTCAAAGACAAGTACAGTTAGGAGCTAACTTAGAAGGTATCGCTTTGGGTAATGCTTTTGATGCAGTCAAAGCTCTACCTATAATGAATCCTTTACCTGCTGGAGTCTCAGAAGAGCCTGCTGGAGATGCAGAAATTATGCGAGATATTTTCACTCGTTTTTTAGGTGCTGTCTCTTTGGCAATTGGTTGTATATATGCAATTTTAGTTTTACTTTATGGTAATTTCTTTTATCCGATGGCTATTTTAGCCGCATTACCTTTATCCATTGGAGGAGCATTATTTGGTTTATTAGTTACCCAAAAAGAGCTAGGTTTATTTGCTTTAATTGGTATTGTTTTGCTTTTAGGATTGGTTACCAAAAATGCCATTCTCTTGGTTGATTTTGCTCTTTCTGGTATGAAACAAGAAGGTAAACCTCAATTTCATGCAGTGATTGCTGCTGGTGTATCTCGTTTACGTCCGATTGTGATGACCTCGATTTCAACTATTGCAGGAATGTTGCCGATTGCCTTGGCTTTTGGTGCAGATGGAGAAGTAAGAAGTCCAATGGCGATCGCAGTTATTGGTGGTTTCACAACCTCTACTTTATTTACTTTAATTGTTGTACCCGTTACTTTTTGTTATGTTGATAATTTTTTACATTGGATCGGAAAATTGTTGAAAAAAGAGCAATCAGAACGAGTTCCGAATTTGTTGACCTTAGAAGAAACTTTAAAAAAATAGAACTAACAATTAACAGTTAACATCAGTATTTTTAACTAAATATTAGTACTGATGTTAACTTTAATCTATTTTTCTAATTGCTCGATAATTTTAAAGACTATTCCATTCATTTTCGGCATCAGAGATCGCTTGTTCTACTGTTTTTTCCTCTAACATCGCTTTTTGTAAATTTTCGTAAATTATTTTTTTGAGTTGATTAATATTTTTCGTCGGTGGAATTAAAACTTCAGCAGTATCTAATTGTTCAGCACTAATTTTTCTGGCTTCTGTTACTAAATCTTGACTTGTTTGAGATTCTAGATTATCAATATATTTAGCGATCGCTTCTTGATGAGAAGGTAAAACATTGGCTTGTTGGGAGAACTGTAACTGATTTTGGGCATTAGTTACAAACAAAGCATATTCGATCGCTTCTTGAGATTTATCACTATCACGAGGAATAACCAGATTCATAACGGCTACATTCTTTTTACCTGTCTTACCAGTAATTTGCTGACTAACTTTCGATTGCTCATAAACTGTTGGTGCATTATTGGCAATTGTTTTTAAAAATTCCGCTCCTGTACCTAACAAAGCTAATTCCCCAGCCTGATATAATTCGATCGCATGACGATGCCCTTGTGTCATCACCTCAGGAGGTAATAAATCTTGTCTATACAAATCCACCCAAAAATTAAATGCCTCTAAACCGTCAGGAGAATTAAAAGCGGCTTTACCCTCAGAATCTAATAAAGTAACACCCATTTGTACAAAAGACTGTAATACCTCACTAGAATCATTAGCAACCAAAGGTACAAAGAAAGCATACTTTCCCGTTTTTTCCTTGATTGTTTTAGCAACTAAGACCAAATCATTATAAGTTTGTGGAGGCTCAGTAATTCCAGCTTCAGTAAATAATTGTTGATTATAAACAGTAATAGTAGTAGTTAAATACCAGGGAATACCAAAAGTTGTCTGTTCACATTGATTTTCACTTTGGCAAACTTCTAACTTATTAGCTTCCCAAATTTTGGGTAGATATTGTTCTTGTATTTCTATAGGAATTTGTGTACCTAAGTTTAGCCAAGCATTACGAGTTGCTAATTGAGTAGCAAAATTGGGATTCAAATTAACGATATCAGGTGCACTTTTTGCCGATACTGCCGTCAAAATTTTACTTTCCATAGCATTCCAAGGAACATCAATCCAACGAATTTGAGTTTGGGAATTTTTTTGTGCAAAATTTTGATTCAATTGCTCAAAGTAACTATTAAACTTTGGCTGAAGCTGCATGGTCCAAAATTCTACTTCATTATTACTTTGATTTGTTGTATCAGAAGGGCTACAACTGATTAGCAAAGACATTAATAAACCTGAGATGAAACAATTTCGACGTAAATTTAACTGCCAAAAAAACATAAGAAAAACTTTAAAATGTTACTTGTGCTAATGAATAATTTTATGAGAAGATATTTTGATTTTATATTTTACGATTATAATCTAGACTAAACAATTGTAAGAGTATATTTTATAATCTTAGGGCGTGTCATCAATTAGAACTTAAAACAAGATAGAATATACCCCTAAGT
>JAALKG010000092.1 GCA_011088145.1 Cyanobacteria bacterium MH1_Bin12
GAACCTCTAGATTTCTTAGGAATCCCGCGTCTCCGACGCTGGGAGGATGTCAAATAGTAGCAAACATGAAACCTCCGTTTCTCTAACTTCGTTATTTGAATATTTAACTAAAGTTTTAATCTTCAGTATCGGTTTTTTGATTATTATTCAATCAATTGGGATAGAAATTACCGCCTTAATTACAGCATTCGGAGTTGGAAGTTTATCCATTGGTTTAGCATTACAAAATACATTAATTAATTTAATTTCGGGAATTAATATTATTTGGACAGGTGTATCTCAATAAATTAAGAAATCTGAAGTTTTATTAAAGAAATTGTGATCGTATTTACTCGTGCAATTGTTTTTCCCGTGGCAGTAAAATCTTACCGTCAACGATAAACAATCTTTTTGGGGTATTAAAAAATAATTTGGATTCCAATACTTTATGACAAATTTTCTGAAAATTAAGGAATATTTGCCCAAAAAAAGAAAAGTTTTGTTAACCTAGTGTTCAGGGAAGATTAAAAATTGAGCAAAACACACTTATGTACTATAAGGGATATTTTTCTTTGATGATAAGAAAACATCGTTTCGGGATGCCATTTTCTAGGAAATTCATTAGAATATTTAAAGATCTTGTGAAAACTATTTCCTGAAAAATTCAAGATTTAGTTAATCTTGGAAAAATGTAAAGAAAAAGGATTAATGAAACTAAAGAAAAAATCTTCACTGAATGATCCTCAGTGATTTTCCCTCAAACTAATGATTAGTGCATGGGTTCTGTTTATCTTAATTTGTAAACCCCCATCATATTAGACTGAAAACCAAAAGGAAAACAGTCAGCTAGATTACCTTAATAAACAAATTGAGGTTTTTCGTTAGTTAAGATTATCTGTTTAAGATCAAAAAAACGAAATAATTATCGCAATGATACAAATTTCCCTTGCTTACATTTTTCATAACAAATTTATTTGGAGGAATTGTGCAAGGTGTTTAGAGATTTTGTAAATGGTGGTATTTATTCAGTTTGATATGGGCAGAATAATATCGTTTATATAACAATCGATATTTTTTATTTGATCATTATATCTTCTAAGTAAAATTTTCAGAAGGAGCACGAGGAAAACCTAATGACGCAGGCACAAGAAACTTTAGCACCAATTTCACCCGCTAATGAATTAGAAGAAATGTTGGATTTGACTCCAACCAAGTCAAAAAAATCCAGAAAAACGAAAAAAAGTGAATTGAGTGAAATTATTATCGAAGCAGATTCCATCGGTGTTGCTGATGCCGGCAACAAAAAGACTCGCAAAATAAGCAATAGTAGTCGTCGTCGCGCACAAACAAAGAAAAAACCTTTCACTGAAGACTCTATTCGAATCTATCTTCAAGAAATTGGTCGAATACGTTTACTTCGTGCGGAAGAGGAAATTGAATTAGCCCGACAAATTGCTGATTTATTAGATATGGAGTCTATCCATGTTACTCTAGCCGAACATTTAGGGCGAACACCGACTCATCAAGAATGGGGAGAAGCTTGCGATTTACCAAACCTGCGTCAGTTTAATCGTCGTCTGCACATTGGCAGAAGAGCTAAAGATAAGATGGTTCAGTCGAATCTACGCTTAGTTGTCTCCATTGCCAAAAAGTATATGAATCGAGGTTTATCATTTCAGGATTTGATTCAAGAAGGCTCATTAGGTTTGATTCGAGCGGCAGAGAAGTTTGACCACGAAAAAGGCTACAAGTTTTCCACTTACGCTACATGGTGGATTCGTCAAGCGATAACTCGAGCAATTGCCGACCAATCTCGAACTATTCGTCTTCCAGTGCATCTTTATGAAACTATCTCTCGCATCAAAAAAACCACAAAGATGCTTTCACAAAAAATGGGCAGAAAGCCAACCGAAGAAGAAATAGCAGAAGATATGGAAATGACCATTGAAAAACTGCGTTTCATTGCTAAGTCTGCACAACTACCTATATCTCTAGAAACACCCATCGGTAAAGAAGAAGATTCTCGTTTGGGTGATTTTATTGAGGCTGATGGAGAAACACCAGAAGATGAGGTTTCCAAAAATCTTTTAAGAGAAGATTTAGAAAATGTTCTTGATTCTCTAAGTCCAAGGGAAAGAGATGTTTTAAGATTGCGTTACGGCTTGGATGACGGACGAATGAAAACTTTAGAGGAAATTGGGCAAATATTTAATGTTACTCGTGAGCGTATTCGACAAATAGAAGCAAAAGCTTTACGTAAGCTTCGTCATCCGAATCGCAATAGTATTCTCAAAGAATATATTCGTTAATAATCTTACGATAATTCCTGTGATAATTTTTTTTAGGGTGGACATTGTTCACCCTATTTTGCATTTTTATCTTTATTTGTAAATTTGACGCCCTCTGCATCCGTAAAGTCAGGAGATATTTTATGGAATAAAACTGGATGTTTTAATT
Organism: Cyanobacteria bacterium MH1_Bin12; assembly: GCA_011088145.1. Classification (GTDB taxonomy): domain Bacteria; phylum Cyanobacteriota; class Cyanobacteriia; order Cyanobacteriales; family Cyanobacteriaceae; genus JAALKG01. The sequence continues at coordinate 2,437 of JAALKG010000092.1, forward strand.
TTCAGAAGTGGTCTGAAATAGAGAATAATTATTAATTATTAATTATTAATTATCACAGTATGCTGAGTAGTTTACAAAATCCTCTGATTAAACAAGTTCGTAAGTTACATAGTAGTAAAGAAAGACATAAACAAAATTTACATTTACTAGAAGGTAGTAATTTAATTAAGGTTGCAACTGAGGTTAATTACCCTTTAGCAACTGTTTTAGCGACACAGTTGTGGATACAAAAAAATATTTCTATTTGGAAAAAATTAGAATTTTTAGCTCAAAGAATAGAGATTGTCTCTGATGATGTTATGCAAAGATTAGCAACGACTGTTAATCCTGATGGAATAGTGGCAACGGCTTATCGTGATAGTTGTCAAAACTTGCCTCCTGATAATCTACGTTGCGGATTGATTTTAGAGAATATTCAAGATCCTGGTAATTTAGGTACAATTATTCGTACTAGTGTAGCTACTGATGTTGATTTTTTGTGGTTGAGTAATGATAGTGTTGATTTGGATCATCCTAAAGTAATGCGATCGTCTGTGGGAGAATGGTTTAAGATTAAGGCACAAACAGAAAATGATCTTGGTGCGGTGGTAGAAAAGTATCGTCGTGAAGGAGTACAAATATTAGCAACTTGTTTAGAGGCACAAAAAACTCATTGGGAAATAGATTTTAATCAGCCAACAATCATATTATTAGGTAATGAATCTCAAGGTTTGTCTGAGCAACTAGCTAATTTAGCCACAGATAAAATTAAAATTCCTTTAGTAAATAATGTTGAATCACTCAATGTTGCGATCGCAAGTGCTTTTATTTTAGGGGAATATCAAAGACAAAAATCATTGCATCAAATTTAGTATTTTAATCAGTGATGTTTGTCTGTGGTATGTCAAAAAAGCGAATAGCTCATCTGAATTAATAACGTTAGACCATATTGAAACAACGAGCGATAAATCATTGACTATTGACTATTTATATCTTATTAATCATTGATTGGAATAAATACCCAAAAAATGTTAAATTAACTTAACACTTGCATTATTTTAAATAGGATAGATTTTATAATGACCGATTCTCAATTTTTAAGAGGAGTCCAGTATTTCAAAGAAGAATTACCTTACTTTAATGAGTATGGACAAGAAAGTGCGATCGCAACAGGAAGTAAAGGGATATCCTCATCCACAGACAAAAAAGCAGTCTATCAAACTCTGCTCGCTGCTGATGCTTTACGTTATCTCACTCTACATATAACTGCAAGTAAACAGTCTGGACATCCTGGTGGATTTGCGAGTATCGGGGATGCCATTGCCTCTTTAGTTATGTTAGGCCATAAAAATATCATCACCGAGGTGGGACATCATGCCCCTGGATTTTATAGTACAGTGTTTCTCGATCGTTCTTTAGAAAAAATGGGAATTCATACCGTAGAAGATATGAGCGATCGTTTTCGGGAAAAAGAAGGCTTGTTAGGGCATTTATCAGGACAAATCCCCGGATTACTAAGTCCTGCAGGGCCTCTTGGGCAAGGGCAGCATTTTGCTATGGCAGGAGCGAAATTACACCCAAATATCTTATTCCCTGTAACTATTGGTGATGGTGGATTAGGTGAACCTTACATCATGAGTAGTTTCGGTCATTTTAATACTGCTTATCCTGACGTTACCAACTTCTTACCTATCTTAGTTTGGAATGGTTATTCCCAAGAACACCATAGTATGGTGTCCACCAAAACTAATGAAGAGATGATTAATTACTGGAAAGGTAACGGTTTTCAGGAAGTTATCCTTGTTAATGCCAAAGATTATGACGATGCCAATCAACAAGACGATTACGTTGATAGTACCGAGTTTTCCTTTGAAAAACGTTTAGAGTTTACTCAAGCTGTCTTAGAAGCCACTGACAAAGCCGCTAAATCTGCATTGGGAGGAACATTAACAGTTCTGATTGTTAAACAACTCAAAGGTGCAGGGGTTCATAAAACAGGTTCTAAATCCCATAACCTCTATCCCGGTGATAGTTTAGACAAAGATTACATCGCTTCAGCCTTACAAGAAAGAGCCTTAACCAAAGAAGCATGGGAATTAGTGCGAGATAATTTTGCTCGTGCGAATGGAGGTTTAAATGTTGATGTTGCTGTCACCGAAAAAGAATTATCAATACCTGATTTGGGTAAATTACCTCTAACTGAATATGAAGTCGGTGGAGATAAAAAAGTAGCCACTACTGCTATGGGTGAAATAGTTGTCCATGTAGGTCAAAATGATCCTAACTTTGTGGTTACTAACGCTGATGGTAACGCAGCTTCTGGGATTAATAATATCAACATTGGCTTAAATATTATCCACCCTACCGTAGATGAAACTTACTTCCAACAACCTAACGGGCAAGTTTATGAGCCTTTAAGTGAAGACGCTTGTGCTGGTTTCGCCTCTGCTTTAGCCCTGTTTGGCTCCAGAAGTTTATGGTGTTCTTATGAATCCTTTGCTATCAACGGTTTACCAATTTGGCAGACTGTGACTCAAGCGATGGCAGAATTACGTCGAGCAACTCCTTCTAATACGACTCTGTTTACTGCGGGTGCTTTAGAGCAAGGTAGAAATGGTTGGACACACCAACGCCCCGAAATTGAGAACTATTTTGCAGGGATGATGCGTAATGGAAATATTTTCCCCTTATTCCCTTGTGATGCTAACAGTATCCAAGCTTGTTATGAATGGGCTTTAGGTACTAAAAATCAAGGTATTACTATCACTGCGAGTAAGTCTCCTTTACCTGTGCGTACTACTTTTGAGCAAACCCGTGAAGCTTTGGCTAATGGTGGTGTGGTTTTACATGAGTCTGAAGGTAGTAAAAAGGTGGTATTTGCTGTGATTGGAGATATGACTTTATTGCCTACTTTTGAAGCGGCACAAGCTCTTGAAAGTGAAGGCATTGGTGTCAGGATTGTTTCTGTAATTAATCCTCGTCGTTTATATCGTCCTACTGATGTAGCATGGAAAACTTGTTCTGAGGCTGATGGTAATTTCCTTGATGATGCTGGTTTTGAGGCGTTATTTGGTGGAGATGCTTTAATCGGCGTAACGGGTGGTAGTAGTGCGATGCTTGAGCCTGTGATGTTACGTAGTACTTCTGGTCGTGATGTATTTGCTTGGAAGCGTGGGGAAACTACTTCGAGTGCGGGAGAAATTATGACGTTTAATGGTATTACTAGTAGTGCTTTTGTCGATCGAGCAAAGGCTTTAATTGGTTAATCGTTTTGGTGGGGCGTGCCTCACCTTACTAAGGAATGAGGATAAAATAACTTGGATAACTTATGCTTCTAAAAAATCTGTTTTCAAAGTGTTAAAAGACAAACTTGACTATTTTATTAAATCCTCATTCCTAAGTGATTCCATTTAATTCCGCAGAAAATAGATTAGGTTTGTAGTGATGGATAAAGCCATTGTCTATAATTAAAGATGGTTAGTAATTTTGAATGGGACGAAAGAAAAGCTGACAATAATCTTAAAAAACATGGTATCTCTTTTAATGAAGCTATGACAGTTTTTGAAGATCCTTTATGTTTAACTTTCGATGATCCAATTCATTCTAATTCAGAACAGCGTTATTTAACCATTGGTTATTCTTGTCAAAATAGATTACTTTTAGTGATTAATACTGAAAGAGAAAGAAATATAAGAGTTATCAGTGCGAGAAAAGTTACTAAAAACGAAAGAAAAATTTATGAACAAAACAACGAATTCTAATGCTGATAATGATGAGATGTTAGATGATTATTCAGAAGTTTTAACTGATTCTCATTTGCGAAAACCTGTTAGGGGAAAATATAGTAAATCAAATAATTTTTCTAGAGTGAAAATAATAAGTGAAAATGGTGATGAAAATGTCAGGATGGAAACGATTAAAGTCGAGGCAACAGTTAATAATCAACATGAATTAAAAGTTAATATTCCTTCCCATTTACCAGAAGGTAAATACAAAGCAGTTTTGATTTTAGAAATTCGGTGAATGATAAAATAAAAAATTATTCCCAAGAGATTTTGTTAATTATTAGTTTGAAGAAAAATAAAAAACAAAGGGCGTAAAAAGATAATAACTACTTTACTATCTGTTAATTTATTCCGCTGCACTGGTTTTGTTAGATGGCGATCCGCGCTTAACCCAACCGCGCACTACTGCGGCGTCCATGAATCTACGTGAAGCTTCCAGGCACCGCCTACTTCCTTGAACACCAGCACGAAACGACTTTTATGGATCCCCGATTCAGCATCGGTAATGATCAGTTCGCCAGTTGCGTAGGACATACTTCCATCGCGCTCGGCATTGTGTGTGTTGAGTTCAACGTTCTTAGGGTTTGATGCGATAACGGGGCCCCAGAATGCTCGAATAGCTTCTTTGCCGCACGTTAGTGGCGCTTTCGGTGCGATGATGCAAGCGTCGTCTGTGTAGTCATTAACGAGGTAATCGATGTCTCCCGCTACGACCGCTTTTGCGAATGCTTTGTTCGCGGCATCCAGTTCTTCTAGGACGTTTCCAGCGCTTGCGGCTATCGGCACAAGTAAACTCAGTGCAACTGCCATGATTGTGGTTGTTCTAACTCTCATTACTTTTCCTTTATTGTGATTTTCTGTAGCCATCTAACGACCTAAATCACCTGTTTTCGAGGTACGAGAATATCAGGTGCATTTTTTGGTTAGACTTTGGTTTTTTATTAAAATACGTGTACCCATTTTACCTTTTGTTCGTGGCAAATAAGTTCGATATTGGTTTCTAATATTTTGTAATAGTAGATTTCTTCATGGCTTTCTAATTGTTCATAATCAGAGAATTTGACATCCTCCCAGCGTCGGAGACGCGGGATTCCTAAGAAATCTAGAGGTTCTTCGTTCAACCAGCGACCTTTTCTGGATATCTTTTGAGTTTAATAAGATTACTATGATCCTTGACTGTAGATCCTAATTTAGATGAGCAGTTAAGACAAATATTAAGTTTTTATCCTTGCGGGGATTTAGATGAAAATGGCAAACCAAAAAATCGTGATTTACTCTTACGTTTAATTGATAATAGTCATTATCAAGCTAATCTTTCTGGGGCTAATCTTTCTGGGGCTGATCTTTCTGGAGCTAATCTTTCTGGAACTGAGCTTTCTAGAGCTAATCTTTCTGGAGCTAATCTCAAAAATATGACTTGGAATGATGAAACAACTTGGGATAAGGTTAAAGGAGTAGAAACTGTGATAAATGTCTCTGAAGAGTTAAAGATGCAATTAGGAACATAATTTAAGTTTATTATTACAATCCCTTAGCTAAACTCTTGAAACTCTATTAATATCCTAACAGTTTTATTAGCTTTGAGACTTATCTTTAGTGCGATCGTCTTCCTCATTTTACCTTTATCAATCAACTAACATTAAAAATGCGGATAATGAAACTTTTAGATTGGTTGGTTTGATAATCTCCATATCTAATAATTTGGAAACAGCAAAACGATTAAATTTATAATAACGGATATAAACATTTTGTCCTCTTTTTAAGGTATTTATAATTGCACCTCTGGGTGATTGTCGTACATTTAGAGAATTTCTAACATTCACAGTTCTACAATTAGTTGACTGAGCAATTAAGTTTCCCTTAGTATTTTGTGAAGACGAGTATTCATTAGCACTGGCTGTAAATGCTAATCCTACTGTACTGAGAGAATATAAAGTTGTGGTTAATCCTGATATTATAATGAATTTGCTTTTTTTCATTTAATAAATTTTCTTGTTTATATTTATTGATTATTTTTAGGTTGTAAACCACATTTAATGTGAGAATCATTGGTGTTTTTAATTCATATATCGATCGTCTAAAATAGCAATGAAAATATAAATAATTCTCTAAATAAACATTGAGAGTTCATCTAAATTCAAAAATCTAGATGTCAAAACTAGAGTGGTTCAATTAAATAAATATTAACTATCTTTGCTTATTAAAAACATCTATCTATAGGAATATTTTTTTTTGATTTTGGATTAAATTATTTTATTTAAGTTACAATTTAAAATAATTTATCTATCAAAAGATATAGAGAATAATTAACTTTCAACGAATTTAGTTATGCTTAAGGATTATTTTTGTATGCCTTTGGAGTTTGTAAGAACAAGTATCAGATATTTTGTTTTCGCCCCCTAAATCCTCTTTTTCTACCACAATTGGGAGCTGGAGGGCATATTCCGTAGTGAAGCCGACTTTTCAAACGTCCTCTTAGATTCGGATTCACATTAAGAATCTATTTCAAATTTATAATAAGTTTAATATCAATTAAAGATTATCTTTATTTGGTCATTATTTTAGAGAGCATATTTTTTTATTTTAAATAACTAAATAATAAAAATATCAAGGAGCATTAACAACGAATAATTGACTCAATAGTAAAAAAATGTCGTTTATTTAGATTAATTATTTTGGAAAGAAGAGGTAATTATTAGACAAAAAAATATTGTCTTTTTAGCTGTTCTCTAAAAGGTTATTGGATGGGTTTAGATATTGTGTCTTCGCCCTCTAAATTCCCTGCCCTTTCTCCTTCCTCTATCAATAGAGACTTTCTTCTGTTTATTCCCCAGAATTGATGATTAGGGAGCATTTTTAGTAGTGAGTCGTGAGCCACAATTTTCAAATATTCTCTAATTCAGGTCATTATATAATGGCAATAAAAGGATAAATCAGATAAATTGACAAAAGCTTAATTCTGATGACTAATACGTGATTTATATATGTACCAGAAAGTTAATTGTTCACACTAATAATTTTTTTGCTATAAATAAAATAATTAATTATGGCATCATGATTTAATTGCATTACAATTTAAGAGGTAATTTGAAGGATCTTGAATACTATTTAAGTTAGATAACTTATAAACAAATGAAATAAATTCAGAAAGTTTTAATTATATTTCCTTGTTAATTAACAAAGATTTCGATCGAAATCGAAATTTTTCTCATAAATTCTCAGAAAAATAACTAACTACTCATCTATTACTAAATCAGGTAAAATATGAGAGTGTCTCTGGTCATACTGACTTTTTTCTGCGGTTGACATCCCAAAAACTAAAATCTTTACATTAGATAAAACATCGGTGATTACCTTAACTCTTTTGCATCCCCTCAAATCAATTCCCGTTCAAAAATGGGACTTTAAACCTAATTCCTCTATTAGAGTTGGAAGAGCAAATGATAACGATGTAGTTTTATATAGTGCAGTCGTATCTCGCCATCATATTGAAATCAGACCAAGAGGAAATGATTGGGCGTTAATTAGTTTAGGTTCTAATGGTACATTTATCGGTGGAAGAAAAATCAAAAAAGTTTTGGTCAAACATGGCATGATCATTAGACTAGCTAGTTCAGGCCCAAAAATTAGAATCACTTTACAAGAGTCGGAAAAATCAGCTGATCAGATGGACGATAGTCAAGCAAGAAGGTTAAGTCGTAAGGATATATCTAAAGAAACAGTTATGAATTAATTTGTTGGTGAGCAAGATAGGTCAATTCTTCTATCTGTTTGAGAGTCATGCAATTTTTATTTTTACTCTGATTTAACCATAATAAATATTCTATATTGCCAGCTGGTCCTGTAATTGGGGAAAATGTTAAATTTTGATATTGCCATCCTAATTGAATAGCTTCGGTTAATACCTTATTAATTGCTTGGGCTTGTAAACGAGAATCTCTGACTACTCCTTTTTTTCCAACTTTATCTTTACCTACTTCAAATTGTGGTTTGACCAACAAAATAATGTCTTTTGGTTCTTTTAATAATTCCCACAATTTCGGTAAAATTTTAGTCAGAGAAATAAAGGATAAATCCATCACTCCCAAATCAGCACGAGTTTCATTTTTATATAACTGTTCTATTTCGACGTGGCGAAAATTAGTTCTTTCTAATAATGTTAATCGATCGTCTTGTCTTAATTCCCATGCGACTTGTCCATAACCAACATCGACACCATAGACTTGTTTTGCTCCTTTTTGGAGCAGACAATCAGTAAATCCCCCTGTGGAAATACCTCCATCTAAACAAATACGATTTTCGACGTTAATTGCAAACTTATCTAAGGCTTTGACGAGTTTTTCTCCTCCTCTGGAAACGAAAGGAGGCTTGGCTTTAACTTGAATGTCACTATTTATATCAATTAGAGTACCTGGTTTATCGACTATTCTTTCTTTGACTTTAACTTTTCCTGCTCGAATTAGTTTTTGTGCGATCGCACGAGAAGTACAAAGTTCGTTTTGAGTTAATAATACATCTAATCTTTCTTTGTGTTTGGGCAAGATTAATTCCTCTTATTAGTTAATAGTTAACAGTTAATTGTTAAGCTCTAAAATGCGAACTGAGTTAATTGTATTATTGCTCTAACAAAGTTTAAAAACAAGTTTTAAAGTTATTTTTCCTGTCAATATTGGCTTAAATACAAAAAAACGTAGTACAATGACTATACATAAGCAGATTTTCAAATAGGTAGATAATATGGCTAAAACTTCTGTGATAACTACACGCATAGATCCAAATTTGAAAGCAGATGTTGAAGAAGTATTTTCGGCATTAGGCTTAACTCTGTAGTTTAGACTAAATTAAGAAAAAACAAAGAAAAAAGGGCAATCGAACAGA
>JAALKG010000093.1 GCA_011088145.1 Cyanobacteria bacterium MH1_Bin12
GTGATTCATCCCATGGGCATAGCCGTGGGTCTTCTCAAGGAACACAGATAAATTAACTAATCACTTATAATTGATATCTGACTAGCTACGAGGAAAACGACGACGTTGTAAAAATTCAGGAATATCTAAACCAGATGTGGGTTCAGAATTTTCCTCATTAATTAATATCGGTGTTTCTGTATTGGTTGATTTTTGTTTATCTGGACTGGTTGATGGGGTAATAGTATCTTTAAGTCCATCACTATTACTACTGTCATCATCTGACCTGCGACTAGAAAAGCCTGTTGCAATTACTGTAACTCGCACTTCTCCTTGCATTTGTTCATCCACCACTGCTCCAAAAATAATATTGGCGTTAGGATCTACTATCTCATAAATGCTTTCAGCGGCAGTATTTACCTCATGTAATGTTAAATCTTTGCCACCTGTGATATTTAACACTACACCTGTTGCTCCTTGGATAGAAGATTCAATTAAAGGAGAAGAAACAGCTGCGATCGCACCTTCTTTAGCACGAGATTTACCAGTACTAATACCAATACCCATTAACGCAGAACCAGCATCCGCCATAACAGCTCTCACATCGGCAAAATCAACGTTTACTAAGCCCGGAATGGTAATAATATCAGAAATACCTTGAACTCCTTGTCTGAGAGTATCATCTGCCATACGGAATGATTCTTGTAAAGGTGTATCAGAAGGAATGACCGCCAGTAATTTATTATTGGGTATAACAATTAAAGTATCAACTTTGCTCTCTAAGTTTTTAATACCTTCTTCAGCTTGTTTCGTACGACGACGACCTTCAAAAGTAAAAGGACGAGTAACAACTCCAACGGTTAGGCAACCAATGTCTTTAGCCATTTCTGCAACAGTAGGAGCAGCACCAGTTCCAGTTCCACCACCCATACCCGCAGTGATAAAAACTAAATCAGTATTTTCTAAAGCCTTAGCTATTTCATCTCTGGATTCTTCTGCGGCTTTTTCTCCAATGGCTGGATTACCACCAGCACCTAAGCCTCTGGTTAATTTTTGTCCAATTTGCAGACAGTAAGTAGCCATGGATTGGGCTAATGCTTGGGCATCTGTATTGATTTGCCAGAATTCAATGCCGACGACATTGTTTTCAATCATACGATTAACAGCATTACAACCACCACCACCAACGCCAATTACTTTGATATTAGCAACATTACTAGGTACAATTTGATTAGGGTTCATTTGTGATTCAGGGGTTTTTTGCTTTGATCTCACTCCTTTTTTAGGAGAAGTTTTTGCTGGATGACTATTAGTCGATTTGATTCTAGATTGCTCTATATATTCGGCTAGGTTTAAGTCGTTTTCATTCATAGTCATTTACTAAGGATATTGACTTATTTTTTTAAACTTATTTTTAATATACTAATTTAAATATAAAGACGGAAAAATTATTTCATTGATAGAGAATCAGCTAATGGAGCACACAATTAATAGCCCACGATCTACCTTGAATTAATAGATTAATTAAGTATATAATTACTACTTGTATATAGACTTTATAAAGAGTTGATATAGTCAGTCATACTCACGCAAATTATACCTTAATTTTTAGTTTTTTTTGCAAAAGAACCAAAAATTATCGAAAAAAGTTGACTAATTGCTTTAACTTATGCCATGCTTTACCATTGCTTATGATTTCTCTGGTTATCTCAACTCCTCTTTGATGTTCGCCCAAAGGAATTACTCCTGCTACTTGTAATGCTAGGGCTGAATTTAAAGCCACTACATCAGTTTGAGCTTGACTACCTTTACCTTGGAGTACTGCGGTCAGAATTTCAGCGTTTTCCTCAACATTGCCGCCTTTAAGAGCAGATAAGGGTGCAGAAACTAAACCTAATTCTTGTGGATTAAGACTTGTGATCATGAGATTATCATTATCTAACATTGCTAAATCCGTCGCATCTGATAATCCAGCTTCATCTAATTTTTCCCGCCCATGTAAGACGATCGCTTTTTCAATAGAAAGAGATTGTAAAGCTTCGGCAATAGGTTTAATAAAACAAGGATCATATACACCAATTACTTGTCCCGTAGGGTTAAGGGGATTGACTAATGGCCCTAATAAATTAAAGATAGTTCTAATTTTTAACTCTTTACGAATAGGTGCGATCGCTTTCATAGCAGGATGCCATCCCGGAGCGAACAAGAAGGTAATCCCGACTTCATTTAATGCTTGTTGATACAATGATTCTGTGGCATTGAGCTTAATACCTAAATATTCTAAAACATCTGCCGAACCAACTTTACTTGAAGCTGAACGATTTCCATGTTTAGCAACTTTTACCTCTGCTGCTGCTGCAACAAAAGCCACTGCGGTAGAAATATTAAAAGTAGAAGAACCATCACCACCCGTACCACAAGTATCAATTACAGGAAATGAGTGAGAAAGAGTTTGAGACTGGACAGATTGGGATTTAAGAACTTTAGCCATGCCTGCCAATTCGTTAGCACTAACTCCTTTGGCTTGAATTGCCGTTAAAATGGCACCAGAAAGTGCAGGAGATATTTGTTCTTTGAGCCATCCGCTCATTAATTCTCCTGCTTGAGCTTCAGTTAAAGATTGTTTATCTAGTAATTGGGTTAGTAAACTTGACCAGTCTTTTGTCATTAACTTAGATCTTCATTAGAATTTGCCTGTTTATACTATACGTCTTATGTGAACTTAAAAAAGAAAAATGAATAAGCAAAGTTACTAATCTTTATGATTCACAACCATTTTAAGGTTAAACTTTAATCACCTCTAAAAATGTTATTTGTGATACTTTTATTAGGAAAATATTCATCGACAAAAATTATCATATTGTCTCTTAACTCCTTCCATTTGAAAGTCAATTTATTTCTGGCGGAACTGCTGCTGAAGCTACAAAAGGAAAATTTTGTGACGTTGGAAATGTTGTGCTACCAAAAATTTTTGGAAAAGCAACTGAAGTAGAAACAAAAACCAACGGTAAAGCTAAATTTTTAGATTGACTTGAAGATAGAATAAGAATAAACGAAATTCCAGTGCGGAGTACTAGCACGCCATGTGCAACTAAATTTTAACCATTGATTTTAAAGGGTTTTGAAAATTGAATAAACACAAATTAACCTTAAAAGTCCTATTCTTTCGTTTTAAGTTGCACACCGCGTACTAGCTTATTTTATAGCGAAAGATCGCACTAATATCTAATACCTCACCTCTACAAAACCATTGATTACTTTTCGCCCAAGTTCTATTTAAGAAATAATTTTTGTGTATGAAACCAGTATTAATAAAAAACAATAACCACCAATCGCTTCATGGACATAACGCCAATTTGTGTAGTGACGACGAGAATGCCATACTTTTAATTCACCTGTAAATCCCCTTGATACTAAGCCCAAAGATATTTGTCGATAGCTTACTAGAGAACGTTGTAACAGTTGTCCCGTTACTAAACTGATACTCTTTATTCCTGTTTTCCAATTAATATAGCCCAGACGTGATTTTTGAGCGGTAATTAATTCGGTAGCTGTTTGAGTTAAGACAAAAATAAAACGATACATCAAAAATAATAAGTCTGTGATTAAAGAAGGACACCTCCATTTTTGTAAAACTCTAATAATTTCTGCGAAGGGAACAGTTAAAAGAATCAAATACATACAAGAGGTTAGACAAAGAGTCCTTGTAAAAGCTGTTAAAGTTTGTTCTAAACCCCTGTGACTAATATATAGCCAAATTTGTCCTAATTTAATACCCCAAATCATATCCTGCTGTAAATTTTGATTTGGGGAGTTTATAATAATACCGAAAATAAGTGCAGGGCTACTGGTTAGCCAAAAACTCAAGGGAATAGCCAGTAATTTACCATATACTTTGAAAGGAATACCTGCATAAATGACCACCCAAATGATTAACCATAAAACAATTAGTATTTGTATATATACTGGTGCAATATAGCCTAATACAAATAAGGACAAGGCAAATATTAATTTATGTTCGCTATGAAGCGATCGCAATTTGTTACTATAAGCAAGAGAGTCAATTTGATGATGCATAGATAATTAATAATGAATAATTAATCATTCATTGTTTTCTCCCTTTATATAATCCAATGATATAACCGATTACTCCTGCACCTAAAGCTGCTTGAGTTGCAAATAAAAAACTTTCGACTTCTGCACTCGCTGGTTTAATCATAGCTTCGAACCAAGGTTCATAATCAGGTTGTATTTGGGTGATGGCATCATGGGCTTGTCCATCGGCACCATTATATTCTCCTTTGATGAAAATTAAAGGTAAAACAATTAAAGTCACAACTGATAAAATCAACCACCAATTACCTTGTTTGTTTTTTTGGGGAGGAATATTCGATTTTTGCTCAGATATTAAACTCATTGGCTATTTATACTCCTGTTTTGAGTAGTTTAAGGATTTGTAATTCATCGGTTGCATAAGACTGTAGCCAATTCCAAACTAATACAGTTAATAAACCTTCTGTGATAGCTAGAGGAATTTGAGTGAAGGCAAAAATACTCTCAAATTTAATAAATGCGGACATAATACCACCACTTTCGGCGGGAAATGCGATCGCTAACTGTGCGGCTGTAACTAAGTAAGTCACTAAATTTCCCAATGCAGCCCCGAAAAAAATACCCAATTTTTGTTGATGACATTGAGAAAAAATTAGATAAGTAATAAAGGCAACCCAAGGACCAACTATTGCCATGGAGAAGATATTTGCACCAAGGGTTGTTAAACCACCATGAGCGAGTAATATAGCTTGAAAAGTTAGAACCAAACTACCCAATACAGGCATTACGGTGGGACCAAATAATAATGCTCCTAAACCTGTACCTGTAGCGTGAGAAGAACTACCTGTAACCGAAGGTATTTTCAAAGCAGATAAAACAAAGCCGAATGCACCAGCTAAGGCTAATAATAATTTTAATTCAGGATTTTTTTGACAAATACGATTAAGCGATCGAAAACCAATTATCATAAATGGTAAAGCTAATAACCACCAAAAGATAGCCCATTGAATTGGTAAAAAACCTTCGGATATGTGCATAGCATAAGCTGGTTTTGGGGAGAATATCATCAGCAAAGCTGTTGTTAAACCTGCCATTGATAATAAGCAGATTTTTTTCTGAATTCGTGTTTTCAAACTGTACCTCGCAGATTAACACTAATATTGATTTGTTTTAATCGGCAGGCATTCTGACTAATGAGAACATTATCTATATCTCAATCACAGTTGCGGGACAGTGGTAGATTGACACTACGCTTTCCCTGTTTCCTCTTACGACTGTTCCTCGTTAAGAACCGATCATTAAATTTCTGAATCAATTATAATAGCATTTTGTGATAGAATTATCAAGGTTTGTAACGTTCTTTACATTAAAATCAATCTGAAATCTCAATTTTAGAAAAGCTGTTTAATAAAGATTATCGATCGCCAATTTCGACAAATTCTGTAGCTCCAAAAATAGCTTCATAATGACGATAAAACTTGAATTCGAGGATATTATAAAAAGGGTCTTGTAAAAAGAAAGTTTTATGTTCAGTTATTTCACCTTCAAATCTCGATCGAGCTTTTTGATATAGAGAGATATTGTGATTGTGACATTTATTCAGTAAATCATCCCAATCTGATTCATGGGTAAAAATAATCCCAAAATGACGAGGATAAATACCTTTGGGTTCGACTAAATCATCTTTACTAACATGTCCCACTAATTGATGTCCATAAAAATTGAAAATAACCGCTTGTTTATTTTCTCTACCAACTTTAGCCTCTAGTATATCCACATAAAAATTCTTAGCAGAATTTATATCAGTGATTGGAATTGCCAGATGAAAAAGAATTTTATCCATAAAATAACACTTAAAAAACAAGATTATTACTATCTCTTATATAACAAAAATTAGTTGATTAGGAAACAATTAAAAAATATATCTTGACCTGCTAATATACTTAGATCATCATAATTTTTAAATCAAAATATAATTTGATTGATTTTTCGTCATTAATAATTTATACTGTTCCTATTGAAAGAGACGATAGGGAATGTTTACCCTCAAATACACGGGGTTATAACTCAGATGGTAGAGTGTCACAATGGCATTGTGAAAGTCAGCGGTTCGAGTCCGCTTAGCTCCACTTTTTCTCTCTAAATGGTTTGTTATTGTGTAATTTAAACTTACACAATAACTGATCGTTTTGCCCTATTAACAAAGAAGAAAAGTTTTTTCTTCGCAAATATTTGGAACTAAATCAGATTCATTTTGAAACTTGAAGTTTTTTTGATTACTAATTTAGTTCAAACAATTGAACTTTGACCTTATTTAGGAAAAAACTTCCCTGATTATACTGTTTATTTCACTCATAGAAAATGTTCACGCATGAACATTTTGAGGGTTCATATTAAGGGCTTATTGAGGCTTTAAAGGTATCTTAAATAGATTTTATTTTGGAGAAATAATTTTTTTTGTAGATGCTCAAAAGCTCGTTATGAAAGAAAATAAGGTGAAATTAGATGGGATTAGAGAGCATAAAATGTTCATATGTGAACATTTTGAAAATCAGAAATAAAGCCCTCAAAACGATTCCTCCAGAGAAAATAAGTTCATGGGCAGACATTTTCAATGGATGATCAACAAAGTTCAAGTGAAAAAATGAGTTTTTACTCCAATTAGAAACTGCGGTTGTGAAGTTTTGAAGATGAATGTGGTTTATAGCTAAAGATCTATTTCCCTAGAATAACAAAGATTTGAACTGAATTTGTAGGCAAAAAAATAGTAATTTGAATTAAGATAAATGTTCAAATACATTAACGTAATACATTAAATCCAAATCCACAAATAAAGGAATAGTTTCAAAACATCTTTGAGCTATATCCCAACGTTCTTCTCTTTTGAGCATAGTGATTAATTTATCTTTCATGGAAATCAGATAACGAACATCATTTGCTGCGTAGCTTAATTGTTCAGCAGATAAACTGTTGACATTTCCCCAATCTGAACTTTGAGCTCTTTTATCTAATTCAATGCCTTCTAACTCTTGTACCAAACTTTTTAAACCATGACGATTGGTATAAGTACGAGCAATTTTGCTGGCAACTTTAGTACAAAAGATGGGTTGAGTATCAATATCAAAAGTATGTTTGAATTGTGCTACGTCAAAACGGGCATAATGAAATATTTTGATAATGGAGGGAGATTCTAATAATTTTTGTAAGTTAGGTGCTTTAGTTTGCCCTTTGGCAATGCGAATAGCACTTACATCTCCTTTGCGATCGCAAATTTGTACTAAACAAAGCCTATCTCTTTGAGGAATTAAACCCATGGTTTCGGTATCGATTGCTAAAGAGTCAGATTGTAAGTATTGATTTAAAATATCTGAGGATAAATCTTGTTCAAAAACTTGAAATTGATTTGATGACATTCTTAAAGAATTAATAGAAATAAATTGAACGGTAATTAATGGTCTTGAATCAAAAAAATTACGATATTTCCTGCAATATAACTGGTTAATTTTGAGGATTCAAAATCAGGATAAGTTAGTGAATTAAGTAAAAAAATTATTTGATACTAAATTTTGATTTAAAGACAACTTTAAATTAATAAAGTTCTGGTGGTAAATATGTTCCCGATTTTGTCTTATCTAATTGATGAAATGCTTGTATAAAAGAAATTGGTTATTGCTGTTCCTTTTCGGGAGGATGAGGTCGAATTTGTTCAGCTTCAGGACAATCATCAGATACAGGAATTTCACCATAAAGGCGAGAGACAGAAGATAGTTTGCGACTAATTGCTCCGATACTATCTAAACGAACGAATTCTTCCCATGAACTATTTTCATAGTCTTCTTCCATTTCGTAACGAATGCTGACCACATCGCCCTCAATTCCAATGATTCTTGCATCTTCAATCCAACGTTGTTGATCTCGCAAGAATACAGAAACGTCGTAACCTTCTTTGTACATTTGATAAATCTTGCGGTCTAACATAGATTTCTCCTTAAACTGCTAAAGTTCAATACAAATTTTAGAATAATTGTAATCGTAAAATTAATCAAAGTAATTTTTTGTTAGGAAAGATTAATATGAGGTTTTCATTCTAAACTAATTTCACCAATATAAAGTTTATTTTTAGAAAATTGACGATCAAGTTTGATGTTTCAATAGTATTTTATATTCAAATCATAAAGATATTGCTTCAAAACTTCTTTTTCTCTCTAATGTTATTGAGATATTTTTATCTTCCAAAATAACCCTAGGTGTCCATAGTAGCATTTTCTTCTACAATCAATTTACATTCTTGATATTCTTGAACTACTTCTAAAATATGATTATAAACTTGCACTGTCTGTTCTAACATAGCAAAATGTCCACAATTATCGATTTCATAGACATTTTTTTGATTATCGCAAAAGAGATTATGAAAACTAGCTAAATGTCTCACATACTTCGATTCCATCACAAAATCTTGTTTTCCAGCGATAAAATAAACTGGTTGAGATAGACGAGAAACTATTTGTGGCAGATAATGAACTTGCTCTTCAGTAGTCGATTCGAGTAATGAACCTATAGCAGCTTGTTCATCTGCTCCTAAAAAATCTTTTAGTCTTTGCTTTCCCCATTCTTTGGTTAAGGGATTTTTCACCATCATACGAGCAAAAATTAAATCTAAAAAGGGTACATTTAATAACCACGAAGGACGAAATTTTACGAGGTTTTCTCCTGCTTGACGAAAGCGGTTAAATTCTTCTTGAAGATAAATACCACCTCCAGCATTAACACAAATTACCCCTTCAATAATTTCAGTCGATGTATCTGCTCCCCATAAGGCAACACTACCCCCTAAAGAATGACCGATAAGCCATGCTTTATCTATTTTTAGTTCTTCTAGTAGTTCTTGGAGATCTTGACTATAATCTTGTAATGAAAAAGGAGTTAGTGAGCTATTATTTTCTGATGTAGTGGAGGACAACTTAGATTCTCCAAATCCTTTTAAGTCATAAGCTAAACAAGGATATGTATCTTGAAGTTTATCAATTAATGGTTTCCAAAAATTATGACTTAATAACCATCCATGAATAAAAACTAATACTGGTTTAGAAGATTGGTCAGAGAAGTTGTTGATAAATTCGTAATAGTGATCAACACCACGAATGTTAATTTTGCTCATTGATTACTTTTAGTTTCAGGATTCAGCTCAGATACTGAAAAAATTGATGACAACTATAAGATTGATAGTTCTTGCTTATTTCAATATAACTTAAATTTGTCTGGAATAATAATTTTTGTTCTTCTTAATTGATATAGTAATTTTTGGATTTTTTTTAAGTAAATTATGATCAAAATTAAGTGGTTTTCCTCGAAGATCTGTTATGGCTATATCCCATTGTCCTTTATTTACAATTTCAAAAGTGATTTTTTCTCCATTACTACTAATCATGGGATTTTTGATCTTTTTATCGATATTTGTAATTAAGGGACGTTTTTGTCTGGTAGTGAGATCGTAAAGATATAATCCAGATTTATCTTGGGCTATAATCAGAAAGACCAAATAGCGTCCATCCTCAGAAATAGATGGATTTAAGGCAACTTCATTTAAGGAATTTAGACCAGGTAAATCGATTAAACGACGGGTTTTCGCATCAAATAGATATACATCTTGTGAACCATTGCGGTCAGAAATAAAAGTAATATAAGATCCTGCAATATAAGGATTAGACTCTGCTGAACGAGTATTTAAACTCTTACTGTTCTCAGAAAAAGAAAAACTTAATAAACGAGGATAATTACTACAACTAGTAAGTACACCAATTAATAAAATTATTTTCCCTAAAAATAATAGCTTCACACAATTTAATTAAATCAACACAATGAATATACTCCAATTATACTTTATTGCTGTTAAAAATAAATTGTTTAAACTCGGAATAATCTAAGTCTGAAGTCTGAAATTTGAACTCAAGAATTTATGATCAATTATCCATTATTAACCTATCTTTTACCTTTATTTAAACTTGGTAAGATAACCTTGAAGATGCAAAAAGAAAGCTGAATAAATCGGATAAAATATATTGCTATGGTTAAATCTTCTCAAATATTTACTGATACTTTATTGCTTTTGACAGGAATTTTGACAGGATGCAATAATAATTCCATCTCCTCTGGAAATGCGTTAAATATTAACACTAATGAGGAAGTCTTAATCAAAGGTGCAGGAGCATCTTTTCCCGCACCTTTATATCAGAAGTGGATTCAAGAATATACTTCTGAAAAAAACAATAGTAATATTAAGATTGACTATGATTCTGTTGGCAGTGGTAAAGGTGTCCAGAATTTTTTAGCTGAAAACGTTGATTTTGGTGCAAGTGATGCACCTTTAAAGACTGAAGAGAGAGAAAAATTTCCTCTCAATAGAGGAAAGGCAATTCAAGTACCCATGACAGGTGGTTTGGTGGTATTTGCTTACAATTTATCTAATTACGAAGGTTTAGATAATATTCGTCTGTCTCGCAATAGTTATTGCGGCATTGTCACAGGTCAAATTAAGAAATGGAATGACTCTGCTATTGCCCAAGATAATCCCAATGTCAATTTACCGAATTTACCTCTGATTTTTGTTCATAGAGCAGATGGTAGTGGTAAGCTAAGACATATTTAAATTACATTGATTATTCTTAAACTTTTTACTCCAATTGATTACTAAACCACCTTGATTCAATAATT
>JAALKG010000094.1 GCA_011088145.1 Cyanobacteria bacterium MH1_Bin12
AACCTCTAGATTTCTTAGGAATCCCGCGTCTCCGACGCTGGGAGGATGTCAATGTTTTCTTCGCTTAATTATGCTGGCATGATTTTTCTCAAGTATAACTCAATCATTACTTTTTTTCATATATTAATTATTTACAGTTAATACATTTAACTTTTTTTGAAAATTATACTCTTAAGTCTTATTCTGCTGGGATTATAGTTTATTTATTTAAGGGAATTATTATTCTTGACAATCTGTTCAAATATACCTCTCAAATTCTTGTTTAAAAGAGATAAAATTGAACCTAAAATTATTTTAGATTTTGGATTTTGAATCAGCAAAAATCAGTAAATTATGACATCTGCTCTACAAGTCAACTAAAATTTCGGATAACGCGGTAACAGAAAAACCGATTCAAATCAAATATTTAATTTCTGACAACCTATTTTTAAATTTTACTCAGTTTGAAACGGTTGATAGTCTTTGGTTTAAGATAAATTCAGCGATCGTCAAATCCATTGGTGTCGTAACTTTTAAATTAGTTTCTTCTCCTTGAACAATTTGTACCTGAAAACCACATTTTTCTAATAAAGCAGCATCATCAGTTACTTCCCATCCCAAATTGCGTCCTTTTTCATGACATTCTTTGAGTAATTGAACATCAAAGCCTTGAGGTGTTTGGGCTGCCCACAGATTATCTCTCACAGGAGTGTCGGTAATAATTAAATCTGAATTGACGACTTTAATCGTATCTTTTACTGGAACTGCCGCAATTAATCCTTGACAATGTAAAATTTTCTCACAACAGCGATCGAATAATTCAGGAGTCACCAAACATCTTGCTCCATCATGGATCAGAACTTGTTCCGCATCTTCAGGCAAAGCTTGTAAACCATTATAAACTGACTCTTGCCTAGTCTTGCCACCATGGATAAGATGAACGGGTTTGGATGGCTGTACTTCAGCTATTATTTCTTGAAACAAAGAAAAATCATAACCTTGCCCCATAATACCAATCCAAGTAATTTCTTCTGAGGCATTAGCCGCCATTAATGTCCATGCTAAAAGGGGTTGACCTTTTAATTGGAGAAGTAATTTATTTTGGGTACTTCCCATTCTCTTACCCATTCCAGCCGCAGGAATTAACAAAAACATAACAATTTATAATTAATCAATGATTGCTTGACTAGTATATGACGAAAACATCTCAATCAGTTAATGCATAATTGATGTCAACTAGTTTTTTGAAATGTGATTAGCTGTAGGCTATAAACTTTTACTAGTAGGCGATCTCTCAAATCTTTACCAAAAAGGTTGTTTTGACTTCACATCAGACTCATCCAAAACATAGTTGATTTCAAGTTAACTATTAGCTAATTATTAATTATCAACTCTCAATTCTCAATTGTTCAAGTGCTTTTTCGCCCAAAGCCTAATTAATTGGTAGCCGAATCCATTTCAACAATTTCTGGAAAAACACTACTATTAGCAACAGAACTACTGAACCCGACAGACTTTAACAACTGCGTCCATTCTGTCTTTATTTCGACATCCTCTGGATTTTCTAAATATAAATTAGTGATGTGAGTTGGTCTGTTTTTCGAGAATGGTTAGAGTATTTTGGAACAATTTTTAACAGAGAAATTATTGTTGTTGACCCTAAATTTACTTCACAAGACTGTAGTAATTGTGGTCAAAGAGTCAAAAAATCTTTGAGTACTCGCACCCATCAATGTAATTGTGGCACTGTACTTTGTCGCGACCACAATGCAGCATTGAACATTTTAAATAAAGGTACGGGCGGGCAGCCTGAAACCACTCCAGTCTATGGAGTCAACGCTTCTGGACAGATGACCCTCTGGTTGATGGATGAAAGTCTTGATGCTAAGGTCGCTGGTTGAACGAAGAACCTCTAGATTTCTTAGGAATCCCGCGTCTCCGACGCTGGGAGGATGTCAATACCCTGTTCATCTGTCAACATGAAATCTGCGTTTTTAGACACATTTTCGGGAACATAAACAAAAATTACTGGTGACTGGCTAGCCGTTAAACCTAATTTTTTCTGAGGAAGAATCGCTGTTACCGACTTACTTCCCGATCGAGTACCCCCACCTATGGTAATAGTTGGAGCACCTCTTTTAGGTAATTTGAAGCGTAAACGAGACATCTTTCTTTGGGCAACCGAATAAGATGTTAGTTGATTAGTTTTTAAATTTAGACTGTCGGCTTTAACTTGTTGGGTAACGGGAAATAATAAACAAATTGATGCTAAACAAACAAGATGGGGAGATATTCGAGATTTTAACATTGCTTTTCTCCTTATTTTTTTCCATCTTAATAGATTCTCACAAGTGATCACAACTTTAACTAATGGTCTGTCAAGACATAAGGTGATTTGGGGAAAATGAAAATACCAATTCTTAAAGACAAGTCCCCTTGAAAAGGGGAGATGCCGATAGGCAGCGGTTTGGGCGATTTATGGGGGATAACTCTGATATTTTTTTCATAAACATATCCTAAAATAAGCGATCGATTATCAGCAAAAATTAAAGATATCATCTCAAACTTTTCGACCATTCTCAACTCTCAATTCAACTAGGAATTTTATCCCACAGTAAATTAGCATATCAATCAAAGTTAAACAACTGTATCCAAATAAGCTTGAACATATTTAACCCCTTTCTTGAGATAAAAATCTGTGAAAAAATCTTGATAATTATCACGGATTATTTGAAAGGATTGGTTCATTCTCTGTTGACCATAAATTAAAAATTGAGCAGTAGATAGAGCGTAAAATTCTTGTTCTCCATTTGGGACATTATTTTTGAACGCATCGATATATGTTTTTCTCCCTGCGTCGATCAGATTTTGTATTTCTGGAGAAAACGTAATGGACTCACCATTTTTTAAATCGATTTGTTTATTTTTAATCGAAGTCATCGATAGTTTCATACATTTTCGGGTTTGTTCGATCGATAAAGATTCTTCATCCCCTCGACGATGAGCCCACTGTGTACAACCATTAGTAACTTCTAAGGCTCTCAGTATAGCTAATTTATCTAAATCCTCAGGAGTGATTTGTTGCCACCTTTGTAAATATTTTTCTACCTGATTTTTAAAATTCTCACAATCATCTTCCATGTAAGATTTTAACTCAGGTATTTGAGCTAATTTATCCCAATCAATTTTCATACTTTATTTATTCGTTTTCTGCTCAATATATATAATAATTCAATGTATGATTGTTCTCGTAATAGACGTTGCATGCAAAGTCTGGAAGCCTAAAACATTTGCCGATTAATTTTGAATATCTTGTTGTGAATAAATAGTTTCAATCGGTGCTGGTGTTGCTAAATCAGTAGCAATAAAACTACGAGCAGTTACTACTACTAAGCCAAATAAAGCGATGAGAATAGTAAATATGGGAACAATTTGTTGACGAAAAAATTGCATGATAAATATTTAAGAGTTAAGAGTTGACAGTTAATATAATCTTTCTAGAATCGATTCGCAATTCTAAATTCTAACAAAGTTTTATTATTCTGGAATAGTCAAACCTTTAGATTTTAACCAATCGGGATTATAAAGACGAGACTGATAACGAGAACCACTATCACATAAAACAGTAACGATAGTATGTCCTCGTCCCATTTTTTTAGCTAAAGCTACTGCCGCACCCACATTGATCCCAACAGAACCACCCATAAATAAACCTTCTTTATTTAGTAATTGATAAACAACTCTTAAAGCTTCATTATCATCTATTCTAATCGCATCATCAATGGGAACATTTTCCATATTAGCTGTGATACGACTGTTGCCTATTCCCTCTGTAATAGAATTGCCTTCTGCTTTGATTTCTCCCGTTTTGACATAGTTATATAAACCACTACCCATCGGATCAGCAAGTACACATTTTATTTTAGGATTTTGATCTTTCAAAAACAAAGATACTCCCGCAAATGTCCCTCCTGTACCAGTTGCAGCTACCCAAGCATCAATTTTATGATCTGTTTGTTCCCAAATCTCTTTACCTGTAGTTTCATAATGAGCCTGACGATTGGCTAAATTATCAAACTGATTTGCCCAAATCGCATTCTCCATTTCCTCAGCAATTCTGCCCGACATTTTTACATAGTTATTCGGATCTTTATAAGGTACCGCTGGTACTGCTCTGACTTGTGCTCCTAGCATTCGTAAAGCATCCATTTTTTCTTGAGACTGAGTCTCAGGGATGACGATAACACACTTATAACCTTTAGCATTGCAAATGTGTGCTAAACCAATACCTGTATTACCTGCTGTTCCTTCAACTACAGTTCCACCAGGTTTTAATAGTCCTTGTTCTTCTGCTTGTTTGATAATGTATAATGCAGCTCTATCTTTGACTGAACCACCAGGATTTAAAAACTCTGCTTTTCCTAAAATTTCGCATCCAGTTTCTTCACTAAAGCTATTTAAACGAATTAAAGGGGTGTTTCCGATCGTCCCAACGAAGCCATCTCTAATATCCATTATTTAGTTTTTTATCTACAATTTGCTTATTATCTCAGTTCACATTGTACAATTCAATCAACTTCTAGGAAATGATCGAAACTTGAAGAATTATCGATGATCAATAATTCTTCTAATATCATTGGTTCTGGAAATGATTATTTAATTTTGGGAAAAAAACAGTTTATCCTTGACAATTATTTGATTTTACGACATAATAATAAGCGTACCAATTGCGGGTATAGCTCAGTGGTAGAGCGTCACCTTGCCAAGGTGAATGTCGCGCGTTCGAATCGCGTTACCCGCTTTGAATAAGATTAAACAATAAAATCTAATCTCTTAATAGTAAATTATTGATATCAAATCGATCTTTATGAGTGGTGAGAAAAAAGGTAACACACTTGATTTCTACCGTTCTTCTTTGCTTGATATAATGCCATATCTGCCTGTTGCACAATCTGTTCAAAATTATCGTATTTAGAATTGTAAACGGCTAAACCCAGACTGATTGTCAGATGGATATTGGCGTCTGAATCAGGAATATCAATTGCTAAATTAGAAATTTTGTTTCTAACCCTTTGTGCTACGTAATGACTGTAAGGAAAATCTGTTTCAGGGAGAATAATCATAAATTCTTCTCCACCAATTCTGCCAAAATAATCGACATCTCTAATTAAATTTTTGATGGTTTCAGCAACTATTTTGAGAACTTTATCCCCCATGGGATGACCATAGTCATCATTAATATTTTTAAAAAAATCTATGTCTAAAATCAGCAAAGAAAATGACTTATGATAACGTTCACTTTTTTTAAACTCTCCTTCCCCCAAGAAAAAAATGTGTCTACGATTATAAACTTCTGTTAATGAGTCAATAGTGACTAATTGTTCTAATTTTGTAATTAATACTTCTTTTTTATCTAAGAGAACTTTAAGGTCATCCCTAGCTTGCTTGAGTTGTAAGTGAGTTTTAATTCTAGCAAGAACTTCTGTATGTTTATAGGGTTTGGTTATATAATCTGCCGCACCTTTCTCAAAAGCCGATACAATGTCACTTTCTTGATGACTTAAAGCTAAAAAAATGATAGGAACTTCTTGATATCGAGTTTGATTTTTGACATAAGAGCAAAATTCTAGTCCATCCACATCTGGCATCATTAAGTCAAGAATAATAAGGCTTGGGGTAATACTTTTAATACGACTTAATGCTTGATTGGCACTGGTAGCGATAATAGTTTGATAATCAACTCGTTCGAGTATATTTTGAATGAGCCTTAAATTATGGCGACAGTCATCTACTACAAGAATAATAAAATTGTGGGGTTCAAATAATGTAGTATAGACAGACATTAACCAACATTTTTTGTTTATATAGTTTATATAGAAGTCTACTATATTTTATCCAGAGATTTTCTATTTTAAACTTGTTGTGTGGCAAATATTCTAATCTTTACATTGAGAAAAGTCTTTGACAAGTATAATTACTCATTAATCTTGAAAAAATTGGATTTTATCAGTTTTTGATCACATCAAGATTATTAACCTATTTACACTTCACAATACCTTCGCCATTAAACTGGGCTCTTCTCATAAGACATCTCCAAAATATAATAATTTCAAAAATTTAGTATAATAAATGAAATATTGGAGACAAATAATATCAAGAAAAATGGACAATTATACTTGGACTTATATTGAAAATAATCCTCAAGAAACAAAGAGATTATTAGGAATTAATTATAAACAGTTGGAAGAGTTGATAAATTATATAAAATTGTTAGAGAAACAACAAAAAGAAGAAAAAGAAAAAAGGAAAAGAAATTGATGTTGTACTAAGCCATATTTTTTCTTAAAAATTGATTTTTTAGTCACTTTTGACGAATTGATAAGGCTTTAGGCGATCGCTATCATTTAGAAATTATATGGTTACAATGCTTATTGTAAATCAATTACAAATTTTTGGAGATGTCTAATTATTTTTTATTGATTCAACAAGTTATTCAGGCTTGTGTTGAAAAAAATGCTTCTATGTTCGCGTCTTTATTCAACGAAGATGCACAAATTCAACTGGATAATCAAAATCAAATATTAAAAGCTGATATGGAAAGAATTACGACTGATTATTTTTCTAATTTAAAGTTTATTGAAATTAATGTTATCGGAATTGCAATCAATGAAGAGGATAATATCGCTTTTGTTGAGTGGATATGGTCAGATTATAATCTGAATAAAAACAAAAATAGTTCACATCAAAATGCGATCGCATTAGAGTTTAAAGATAATTTAATTTATCGTTGGCGAGAATATAACATAATCAGCAGTTAATTAAAGCTTAAAAATCTGCCATTACCATTATTTTTTTCGTAATAAGTGTATTTAAAGAAAAAATGAATAATTTTATGAAATGATCCAATTATTGAATTTATACGGGAAACTATACCAAAATATTGTCGGTTTTCTCGACTCAAGTAAAAAATGATTATGTAAGTATATAAATAACCACACAATAACAAGTCTCAAAATAAATAGTTATTTAGGAGGAATTTAAGTTATGACTCTTGTTCGCTTTAATCCTTTATATGAAATTAATAGTTTACACCGTCAAATGAATCGTTTTATAGAAGATCTTGCCACATGGGATAGCCCTGAAGGTTCTATTTTCAAACCAGCAGTGGAATTGCAAGATCAAGATGAAAATTTGACTTTACGTGTTTCCATTCCAGGAATAGATAAAGATAATGTGGATGTCAGTATAACTCGTGAGCAAGTCAAAATCTCTGGTGAGTTTGAAAAAAAATCAGAAAATAAAAGCAACGGTTATTACATTCGTGAACTAAACTATGAGCAGTTTGAAAGAACAATTAATTTGCCTATTCCTATTAAAAATGATGAGGTTACAGCTGATTACACAGATGGTGTTTTAGTCCTCACTTTACCCAAATTAGAAGAAGTTAAAAATAAAGTATTTAAAGTTGATTTAGGCAGTAATGATAATAACAAAGTTCTCAATGAAGAAAAAGCTTAATTCACTAATATTTTTAACTTTAATTGATAAATAATTAAAATATACCTGTCTTTCATAGGCAGGTTTTTTTCGTTACAAATAAAAAACCCTTCCTAATTTTGAGGAAGGATTTTATTAAATAATAAACAAATTAATTACAGTTTTTTAAGCAACACAGCCTTGTTGTTTTTCTGTATCAATAGGTTTTAAGAGGTAAAGACGAACAAATTGGCTTATATTTGATGCAAATAAAGGTAGTTTGCGTAAAGCTTTAATTGGTGCAATAGTATCAGAAGCATCGATCGCACGTAATTTTTCACCATTACTAACACAGGTTTCTAAACTATCATAGAAAGCTGGATTTTCAACGTCAATCATGATAGGGAAAACTCGACCAGCAGTATAGTTAGTTTTTTCGATCACGTGTCTGTCATAAGTTCTCGCATCCAAGCCAATTGAAGCATAAAAACCAGATCTGCTTAAATCATTGAGATACATCGTGACAAATACAGATAGTAAAAAGAAACGACACCATAGTCTCGCTTTCCAATCATTCAAGAACGAAGGTTGTGCTTTGAGGACAGCATCAAAAAAGTCACCATGACGATTTTCATCTTGACACCAATTTTCAAAGAATTTAAAAATGGGATAAATTCTGCTTTCAGGATTTTGATCTAGATGACGGAAGATAGTTATATAACGCCAATAACCAATTTTTTCTGATAAGTAAGTAGCGTAGAAAATAAATTTAGGCTTGAAGAAAGTATAACTACGACTTTTGGTTAAAAATCCTAAATCTAAAGTCAAATTAAAGTCAGATAAAGCTTTATTCAAAAAACCGGCATGACGGGCTTCATCCCTAGACATTAAGTTAAAACCCTCTGCTAATAAAGGATTTTTATTTTTCAAACGTCTGCCTAATTCTTTATACAATAAAAAGCCAGAAAATTCTGCTGTACAAGAACGTTCTAAAAATTCCACGAACAAACGACGGGTTTCACCATCAATATGCTCCCATGATTGATCAAAATCAGCATTACGAACAAAATGATGACGATTATAGTCTTCTTTAAATTCAGCTAAGATGGCTTTTAATTCATCTTCGTTTACGGCGAGATCCATTTTCACCATCTCATCGAAGTCGGTGGTATAGAAGCGTGGAGTTAGAATTGTCTCCTTCGCTGGTACCTTTACACCTGGACGTATTTCGTCAAATTCTGGTTTTTGAACTGTTGTAACCATAGTATTATTTTAAAAGTTCTGTGCCTTGACTTTTCTTTTCATTAAAAATCGATATATGTCTCAGTTTAACAAAATCTTCACCTTGTCAATAGAGCTATTTTGTAAAGAGTTATGACAAAATTAGTTCATTACTGTAGAATGGCTTTTAATCTATCTCTCCAACCTGAATTATAAGTGTAAACAGTGCGAGTCACAAAATATAATTTTCTCTGATCTCGATCGCTTTTTGCTACATCTGGATGCGTAATCATCTAGTAATACCATAGTGTTCGAGAACGAATGTACGGATAGAATTGCGATCGCGATTCTAGAATAATACCAATTTTTAATATCTGCTAGGACAACTGAATACGACAAAAATATCGTTGATGTAGATTGAACTCAATAGCAGATTACATCTACAATTTTACAGTTGAGTATTGCTAATTTGTTTTTCTAACCCCTGAGACTCTAATAATTGCTGCCATGTCTGCACCAGTTGAGTTTTTTCTGGTTGTTGTTTGATCATTTGATGAAGAGTCGCCAAGGTATCGAACCAAAGTCCTTTCTCTGCATATTGATTGACCAAACCCATGGATAAATTATTTTCTGATTTTTGATTCAATGTTGAAGAAGTTGCAATTCTGGTGACATTACCTGTTATCCAGGGATCATTCATCAAATCATAGGATGTTTCAAATGATGATAAATCATTTTTCGCTTCTAATGAATCATAGTGACATAGCAAAAATGCAGACCATTGATATTTCTGACCTATATTTAACGAAGTATCACTTTTTGACATTTGAACATCAACAATTTTCCCTGTAGATGCAGAAACAGGAA
The DNA here is from genome assembly GCA_011088145.1 of Cyanobacteria bacterium MH1_Bin12. Taxonomy (GTDB): domain Bacteria; phylum Cyanobacteriota; class Cyanobacteriia; order Cyanobacteriales; family Cyanobacteriaceae; genus JAALKG01. The sequence goes on from JAALKG010000094.1 coordinate 9,544, forward strand.
TTAAACTTTGATAAATAATTTGATCTTGATTATCTTTCAGTTGGAAAAGGATTGTGGAAGCAGATGTTGGTGGTACGTAGACAAAAAAGGTAGGACGCTGTTTAACAGTTAAGAACTGATCAGTAGTTTTTGGTAATAATGGAGTGAGGGGAAGTACGGGTCTATTTGACTGAGATTGATATTGAGGACAATTACTACGACTACCTCCTGCGGCTGTCGAATAAGGATCTCCACTTTCTGATGGTGGTTCAAAATTGACTACACTAGAAAGTAAAACTGTTCTGCCTTCTTGATTTTCACTTCTTTGTTCTGGAGTGGATTGGGCGGATGAAGCACTAATAGACGTTGCAGTCATTAAGACAGCGATGGGAACGATAATTTTTTTGAAAGACAGCATAAGAAAAACCCCAAATAGAAATCATCAACAATAATTCTCAGAAATCTTAGTTTCACCACTTACAGTGTATTTTTCAACCAAAATATTTCAATGACTAATTATAACAAATAAAAAACTCATTATTACAGTTAAGACTTCTGAATCAATTTTGCTTTTCTTAAAATAAATTGAAGTACCGTTTCTTCATTACTGATGATATCGGTTTGTACATCCATTCCTGTTTGCAGTTTACAAATATTGTTACCCCATTCCAATTGAGTTTTTTGTGGTTGAATCATGACAGTATAACGACTAATAGCAGTAGGATTATTCTGAACATTTCCCTCAAAAGGATTTACTTCTGTACTAATAACATCAGCGGAAATATCTTTAACTCGTCCTGATAAAACACCATAATCAGGATGTGGACAAGCTGAAACACGCATTTGGGTAGATTGACCTACTTCAATTTTGTTAATATCATTAGTGTTTACAAATGCTTTGATTTGTAGAGGTACATCTTTCGGGGCGATAGTAGCAATCACTTCTCCTGCTTTAACAACTTGATCCTGATTACGTAAGTTTAAATCTTGAATCTTACCGTTTTCTGAAGCTCGAACAATATTATTATCTGTGTTCCTTGAGAAGACCCACGGCTATGCCCATGGGATGAATCACG
>JAALKG010000095.1 GCA_011088145.1 Cyanobacteria bacterium MH1_Bin12
ATATAGAGTTTAAAGCTAAGCTATGAAAGGGATATGATTTTTTTGGAGAGGTCTACTGTATTCTTCCCTGAAAAGGAATAATAAATCATCCATTTCGGGCTGATTTAACATGAAAGCTTCATAATAAATAGTGGAAAGACATTTTCTGAATTGATTAGGAAGTAAAGACTCATCAAGTAACTTATTAAATAAGTTAAAGAAAGAAATATTTCCCTGATTCATTGATAACTTTTTATGATCTCCTGTGGGAGTAAATAATAGGTTATAAGGGAAACGACTCTGCTCAGATTGATCAGAACAAAACAAAGCCAAAAGTATTACAAATAAAGGTACTACTACAGGATTGTTTTCAACTGTATCTCGGATAACTTCTTCGACTTTGATGCGATGATAACCTAAATGACTATAATCCTCAGTAAATAAATCCGTGATTTTTCATGCCTCATCACTATCAGGAAAGTTCAGAATCATACCGAAAACGTTCAATCCATTAAGAAGGCTTTCCCATTTTTCAAAGGTTAAATTTTTCGCATTGTAATGAAGGTCGCAATAGTTAACAATATCTCTAACTGCTTCTTCAAATTTTGGCAGAATTTGAATGTTGTCACATTTGTATAAATCATCTGGAATAGGAGGAATAAAATAACGAACTAATAACAAGCAGTGGGATGAAGGTGGATAAACTCCTTCGCTTAGGTAGTTAACTAGTTTCTTGAGATTTTTACGGAGATATTTTAAAGATAAAACAGTCTCGCCTTGTTCATTTTTCAGAACGATTAATAATTCTGCTGGTTGAAAATAAAAAGATTTACGATAAATACTTTGTCTTAAATTACTCTTATGAATTTGATATGATTCTTCAAATTCATCTGCCACTAATTTTTTGAAATCTATATTATTCCTCAAACGCTTAATTGGCTGTTTTTTTTCTTCTGTTTCTAGAAGATTGTTTGATAAATCTATATCTTTAGTTTTATCAATTTTGTTAAATAAATTAAAAAACATTTGTTTTTAATTACTTTTAAAAATGTTTATCAAATATATTCAGATATTATTATGAATTATATTAGAAAGATCTAAAGAAAACAATGGGAAAAAATTAGGGTTCAATTTCACAAAATCAACAAAAGTCTGATTAAATTAGGTCAAGATTAAAAAAAATACCGCACTCATGCCCCCTAAACCTCCAAACTTGCGAGACTTTTGTACTATCACACTGATATTTTTATTTCCAGAAATCACTCTAACAATTAACAATTAGTTTTTCATTGCTTGTTTCTTTTCTGCTTTTAAGTCTCTACTGTTAACCCCTGCCATTTCGGCATCCATTAATGTTCGTCCTGTTGCGGCTAAATAAACATCGTCTAAACTGGGACGGGATTGACTAATACTAAAAATAGGTAAGTTAATATCTGATAAAGTTTGTTCGATCGCAGTCAATGAATTACTATTACCTTGGACGATTAAATTTAAGGAGTTACCTTGAGTTTTATTCACAATAATTTCTTGAACAAAAGGCAGTTGAGATAATTTCTGTTGAGCAATTTCCACTTCAGAATCGGTAGTGAATTCTCTTATTTTTAAGGTTACTCGATCGCCACCCAAACGATCCTTTAAACTAGAAGGTGTACCCTCAGCTATCACTTCTCCTTGATCTATAATAGCTAAACGATCGGCTAAAACATCTATTTCTTCCAAATAATGACTCGTAATTAATACTGTCGTACCAGCTTCTTTGAGCTGTCTGAGGAAATCCCAAATAATCATGCGACTTTCAATATCTAAACCCACAGTTGGTTCATCTAAAACTAATACTTGAGGTTGATGGAGTAAACCTGCGGCTAAGTCCAAACGTTTGCGGATACCACCAGAATAACTACCCGTCAAGCGATCGCAATATTCTTGTAGTCCTAGTAATTCTATTAATGTATCAATTCTAACTTTGGCAATTTGTGACGGTAAATGATATAAAGAAGCCTGTAAGTTTAATAATTCTCTACCTGTCAAAACTTTATCAAGAGCAACTTCTTGAGCAACATAACCCAATTTTCGTCTGACAATTTTAGGTTGAGTCATTGCCGAAATGTCTCCAATCAATATTTCTCCAGCATCGGCTTTTGTCAGAGTTGTTAAACATCTAATGGTCGTCGTTTTACCCGCACCGTTAGGGCCTAATAATCCAAAAATCTCTCCTGCTTCGACTTGAAAGGAGATGTTTTTCAGAGCTTGAACTTGACCATAGCTTTTCTGTAAATTTTTAATTGTGATAACGTTGCTCATCTGACTCAAATTATTAGACTCTTTTTTCCTATGATCACATATTTTAACAGTGATAAGCTTCGAAGTACTAAACTCGTTATTAAGACAGCAAGGGAGAAGGGAAAAAGTTTGATGGTGATTTAGTACAATAGTAGCAATGAGTCTGGTATGGTGATGAAACGTAAGTTAATCTCAATGACGATCGCTTTTTTGGTTTCTGCCTGTAGTTTTACCAATATCGAAGCAAAACAATTGAACCCAGAAAAATTCACAGATTTGATTGAAAAAAATTGATTTTTAGGTAAATCCCATTTTATATAGCAAAAAAGGGGTTAGTTAGGAGAATGCAAGAAAGGTTTCACTAACTGTATCAATGAGGTTTTCAAACTGATCAACTATTTTACTTAAGTGATTTTTTAATCTTGCCCAAAATTTCTCTATTTTGTTTAAATCTGGGGAATAAGTCGGTAAAAATATTACCTGACATCCCCCTTGTTTTAGTAATTTTTCGATTTTTTTCTTTGAGTGAAAACTGCCGTTATCAATAATTACTATTTGACCTGGCAATAATTCTTCGAGCAAAAATTTCTTCATCCATCCACAAAATACTTCTCCATCACAATATCCTTACCTGTTTTTTCTCTAATTTTGAGCCAAGTATCTAATCTATTTCGGCTCAGATTGAGAGTTCGACAAACATTAATTTTTCTTTCTCCTCTATCAACAGCATTGACTGCTTTTATTCTCAAATCATAACTATAAGGTGCGGGCATTTTTACAAAAGTTTGTTGGTTTTATTTATTAATATAATAATGTCCTAACCAACTCTTTGTCTGCTATAATTCAATATCAACTTTGTGATGATCACATCTTTTTTCTAATTCTTTAGAAGTAATATTTTTCAAGAAAATTTCTGGAAATTCATTTTTGACTTGATTTTGATTTATATTGAATTGAGATCTATATTTTTCGTACTTAATAACATCTATATTATCTTCGTTTAAATTCTTTAAATTAGCAATATGAGATGTTTACCCATCAAATAAGCGCCATACCAGCGATATTTGGGGAAAACCGAAGTCCCCCAAGCTGGGTGCGATCGCTTTTTTTCTTTAAACGTAGCTAAATTAGAGATTACTAATCAACAATATTGGCTTTTTTCTGTCTTTGGAAAATAACTAACAAAGCTAATATCACAATCCCTAATAAAATCCAAACATCAGGTTCAGGTACTCCCGATACTTCCATCGGACTAAAAGGCTTGTTTAAATCCTCAAAACCTTTTTCTACTTCCCTGTCAAAACGATCTTTTTTCGCTTCTGCAATCCTCAACTGTTCCCGTTGTTGATCATTTACCAGAACTATCATTGATGAATAAGGAGTAACAATCTTGTAATCTTTAGCAACTTGATGAATGCCATCCAATTCAGGCAAAGATAAAGGATTTTCACCATTCTGACTCAAATAATACACCAACTGACGAGCAGTAATCGGTTCTATACTATTATTACTAACCTTGGCATCCTCATCAGTATTTTGAACCACAGTCCAACTGTAATTATCCACAACTGATGCACCATTCTTCTGCTCAGTAGCCAAACGTTTCATCACCGTCACCACATTTTCAGCTACACCACCATGACTATTTTGAATAGCTTGTAAAACAGTATCATTATAAGCTCTAGGAAATTCACCCCCCAAATGTATCATCCACAAAGGTGCATTAACTTCTCCAATTTTTTGTTTATCATCAGATAACTCATAACTACCTTCATCAGTAACTAGTAAAATCGCATCATAATTACTACCACGACTTAACTGCTGAAATTGCTTTAACATATCCTCAGTTTGTAATGAGCCATAAAAAAGCTGTTTTTCCACATCTAAAGCATTTATGTCATCAAGAAGTTGGGCTTTTTTACCTTCAACATCAGTAATGTATAAATCAACATCATTACCTGTTAAATTTTTCTGCCACCAAGCAAAAGTTTCTTGAACCTCTTGACGATGATTCCCCATACTATAAGAAGTGTCAAGAATTACTGCATATTTTTGATTATTAGGTAGAGCATAGTCTTGATTGCTTAATGGTTTCACGTCAACGCCATAGCCATTACCTAAATTAATTTGATGGGATTGTCTTTCTCCATTTTGTTGATCTTGCCAAAAGTCTTCTAACCAGACATCGGAGAAAAATAACTGTCTTTGACCATTACGAACACGTTTTGTTTTGTTTGTCCAAAAAATGTTTCGTTTTTCTGCTAACTTCGGTAATGGCCAACCTTGGTCTTGTTTCATTACCTTATAAGTTAACCACAGGTGCATCTTTGCTTGTCCTTCGAGATTACTGATATTTTGACTGGATAAGCGAGGTGGTACTGGAAATGCTCTTAAGCGATATTGTCCCACACCGACTTGTTCGAGTAAAGCAGGATCCACAGGGCGAGTACGTCTGACTTGATTATTATAAACCTCTTGTGCTGCTCCTCTAGGGGATACCACAAAGGCAAAGCGATCGTCTAATTGATCCGATTTACCAAGCCATAAGCCTGTTATAGAAGAGCTTTCAGGTAAAGAGAAGTAATAAAAAATTTCTTCCACATCAGGGGTTTGATTGTTATAAACTTCATGAATTTCTACATCCGCCCAATTCCCTTGAGGATTAACCGTAACTTCTTGTTTTTCTAACCATACTTTTTTCTGATCAATATTGAGTAATCCTGCTTTGGCTTCATCGATAATAGAAGTTGATTTAATCGCATGACGTACAGATTTTCTTTCTGCTTTTTGTAAAGGTGCGTCAAATAATTTGGCGTACAATGGAACTGATTCTTTCGCATCTTCGCGTGAACCTTGATAGAGAAAAGGTGCAAAAAGTTTGTTATATGTCTGTTGTAGAAAAACCGAAACCGAATCGTTGAAGTTTAAACTTTTATACATGGCATAGATGTGATTATTATCTTCTACTGTGCTTAAGTAACGATAAGCAGATAAGTTAGCATTTACTAACCCTTTACGAATAGTTTCTGAGTTTGCTAATAATTCTTGTCTGTTTTGAGGATTTTTATCTAATAAATTAAATGCTTGTACTTGAGGTTGTTGATTAAAACTAAATAGTAATACCATCCAAATTCCTATGGTTGCAGTAGTAATAGTAGTTGCTGTTGGTTTACTATATTTTTGAGCAAATTCTTTGAATGTTTTTAATCCTAAAACAACATACAAAGTTGTTAAAACAAAAGGCATACCCACAAACAGAGTGCAGGTAAACATAAATAAAATAAAAGAGAAACCCAACATTATCAAACCATAGAACAGATAACCACCATCCCTAGATAAAGCTCTGAAAAATCCTTCCATCCATTCAAAAGAGAAAAAAGCCACGATAAAATTACCCAACCAAATAATGATGTTGATAGCTACAGGTATGGCATAAAATAATAAAACCACTCCTAAATATATACCCATTAATAAAACGAGACTATGGGTAACTATTTTTATCCAAGGATGTAGAGTTAAGTTTTCTTCGTAATTTTGGAAAAGTTCGATCGCAAAAATAATTAAAAAGATAATATTTGCGATCGCAACTGAGAACCAACGTAATTCCAATTGACGTTTTTCTAACCAAGTTGCACCCAATAAAAAAACTGTCCCCATCCACAGTGGATTGCTATATTTATTAAGTTTTCCCTGATCCTTCTATTTAGTTATAACCCATTTCTTTCTTTCTGACAAAATAGATTTTTAAAAATAAATTTCAAATTTAACATAGTTTATTTTCAAATTTAATCTAAGGATTCCCAAAGCTATAAAACTCATAAGTTTGACATCTATTTTCGACTATTGCTTAATGCAATCAATGGGATATATCATTAGTTACGATAATCAAATATGAATACATATCTCACAAGAATCACTGACTCAATCTTACATTTAAGTAATCAGGTTACCCATAAACATTATTCATAAGAAATTTTAATAATGGGTCGTTATATATCTTAAATAAAAAGCTGAAATTATAGTTTAAATTTTTAGATTTAGAACAGTATATTTTGAGATTCAAATCTTATTTTCCCATCATAATATAAGTATTTTTAATCATTAAAATAATCATTAAATGGTAATGTATCGTACTTATCAAAAAAGACTAGTTATTAATATTTAAGAGCTTATTCCCTACAAATAAAGTGTTTCAGGGTTTTATATACTGTGAATATAAACTAAAAAAAATAAGATTAGTTAAATTAATGAAAATCAGAAACAAAAGTAATAAAAAATAGATAAGAAAATGGTATATAAAATGATCCCCTTCATGATAAGATTGATGGACGAAAGGCAAATCGCTAAAGATTAACTTCCCATTATAGAAGTTATTACAAATAAAGCTATAAAGAAAATTTATATATTTGGAGGAAACCAAAAATGGTAGCTGGATCCAAAGCTGGATTTAAGGCTGGTGTACAGGATTATCGTTTAACCTATTACACCCCTGATTACACCCCTAAAGATACCGACTTACTTGCTTGTTTCAGAATGACTCCTCAAGCAGGAGTTCCCCCAGAAGAATGTGCAGCAGCAGTAGCCGCTGAGTCTTCTACTGGTACTTGGACAACAGTATGGACTGATGGTTTAACCGACTTAGATCGTTACAAAGGTCGTTGTTATAATGTTGAGGCTGTTCCCAACGAAGATAATCAATACTTTGTTTTTGTTGCCTATCCTTTAGATTTATTTGAAGAAGGTTCTGTCACCAACGTTTTAACCTCTTTAGTAGGTAACGTATTCGGATTTAAAGCTTTACGTGCATTGCGTTTAGAAGATATTCGTTTCCCTGTTGCTTTGATTAAAACTTATCAAGGCCCTCCTCACGGTATTAACGTTGAGCGTGATTTATTAAACAAATATGGTCGTCCTCTGTTAGGTTGTACAATCAAACCTAAATTAGGTCTTAGTGCTAAAAACTACGGTCGTGCTGTTTATGAATGTCTTCGTGGTGGTTTAGACTTCACCAAAGACGATGAGAATATTAACTCTCAACCCTTCATGCGTTGGCGTGATCGTTTCTTGTTTGTACAAGAAGCTATCGAAAAATCACAAGCTGAAACCAATGAAATGAAAGGTCACTACCTCAATGTAACCGCAGGTACTTGTGAAGAAATGATGAAACGTGCAGAGTTTGCAAAAGAAATAGGTACTCCTATTATTATGCATGACTTCTTCACTGGTGGTTTCACTGCTAATACTACCTTAGCAAAATGGTGTCGTGATAATGGACTTTTATTACACATTCACCGTGCAATGCACGCAGTAGTTGACCGTCAAAAAAATCATGGTATTCACTTCCGTGTACTAGCTAAATGTTTACGTTTATCTGGTGGTGACCACTTACACTCTGGTACCGTTGTTGGTAAATTAGAAGGTGACCGTGCTGTAACCTTAGGTTTCGTTGACTTAATGCGTGAAGATTATGTTGAAGAAGATCGTTCACGTGGTGTATTCTTCACTCAAGACTATGCTTCTTTACCTGGTGTAATGCCTGTTGCTTCTGGTGGTATCCACGTATGGCACATGCCTGCATTGGTTGAAATCTTTGGTGATGATTCTTGTTTACAATTCGGTGGTGGTACTTTAGGTCACCCTTGGGGTAACGCTCCTGGTGCGACTGCTAACCGTGTAGCTTTAGAAGCTTGTGTTCAAGCTCGTAATGAAGGTCGTTCTTTGGCTCGTGAAGGTAATGATGTACTTCGTGAAGCTTGTCGTTGGAGTCCTGAATTAGCCGCAGCTTGTGACCTTTGGAAAGAAATCAAGTTCGAATTTGACACCGTTGATACTTTATAAGTTTCAGTTATCTTAGTCGGTAATCAGTGGTCAGAAAAATAAACTAAATGTTTATCAATGAACGGAAATTATTGTTATAACGATAATAATTAAATCATTCATATAAAAAATTCTGATAACTGAAAGCTGATTATGGCTAACTAAAACATATGTCTTATAAACAAGTTGTTAAAGATACGGCGAAGGTTCTGCAAAGTTATCTAACTTATCAAGCCGTAAGAGTAATTATTCAACAATTATCGGAAACTAATCCTGGTCAAAGTATTTGGCTATCTGATTATAGCGATCGTCAAAAGGTTCAAGATAGTGATTATTATCTGGAGCAATTGATCGCCGAAAATAAGGAGTTGGCTTTAAGAATTCTTACTGTGAGAAAGGATTTAGCGGAGCGAGTATTAGAATTTTTGCCAGAGATGGTCAATAGTAATATTAGTCAATCTAATATGGAACATCGTCGTCGTCTTTTGGAACTGTTAACCCAAACTGAATCTTCTTCATTAACTTCATCTGTTACGGATGAAACCAATATAGAATCACAATCGAATCAATCAGAAAACAAGGAAGAATAACAAATGCAAACTTTATCTAAAGAGCGTCGTTACGAAACTCTATCTTATTTACCCCCTTTAACAGATCAACAAATCCTTAAGCAAATCGAGTATATGTTAGCACAAGGATTTATTCCTGCTGTGGAATTTGAAAAAGATCCTTTACCTAACGACCACCACTGGACTCTTTGGAAGTTACCTTTATTCAGTGTTAACTCTCCTCAAGAAGTATTAAGCGAAATTCGTGAATGTAAAGGACAATATTCTGATTCTTACATCAGAGTGATTGGTTTTGACAATATCAGACAATGTCAAACCATGAGTTTCATCGTTCACAAACCCGGTGCAAACCGTTTCTAAATTTAATTAATATAAATATATTTAATTATTAAAAATAGGGTAGGCTCGATCGAGTTTGCCCTTTTTTTTTACAACTGATGTTACGCACTTAATTTTTTTGATTGTCAATGTCTTTGCATTTTCGTTCAAATCTGATCCTAATCTCTAATCTTTTTTGTTTATTATTTAACCGCAAAGATACAGAGGAGAATGAAATTAAAGTTTTTGATGTGGATTGGTGTGGAATTGAGTGCAAGGAAATAAACCTATAGCGAAGGACAAGAGGCAAAGATTAAAATCTTTACCTCGTCTAATTACTGAATAGGAAGGTACTCTCGCTTTGGGTATTTCAAGCCTTCTAATCAATTCGGTTCGATGGCGTTCGACAAATCGACCCAATTGTCGATAACCCCAATAACCACTCATCATCCCCATAATAATTATCAATAGTACTAGCCATAGAGGATGACGAAGACCATGAGGCGAACGCTGATCTTGTATTTGTTTAAGGTAATCAATTAAAGTTTTATCCATGATTTTTAGAGCTATAAGAGCAAATATATCGTTTTTTACTTCTAAAACTCTAATTTACTCTTTTTTTCTCTATAATGAAACAGCCCTGCTTATTTAAGGGGGATTTAGGGGGCTTTAATCTTAGCTATTTGTACTTCAGAAGGCTGGGAAACGTTATATTTAATATTACAAAGACTCAGAATTAAGATAAAAAATAATGATCAAGTAATTTTAATAGATTCAATAATAGGGCAATGATTTGAACAACAAGATAAGCTAAGACGCACTAATATTGGATATAATTGGGAAAATAAAATATAAAGTTCAAAAACAATGCCTATAAAAAACTTTTTATCAGATGAAGAGAAAAAAGTATAGTTATATATGGGGAAAATACAGTTTAGAAGATAAACAAAATAAAGAACAAAGAAAAGCATTTAAAGAAAAATTAGATAAATATATAGAAAAAGAAAAAGAATATCCAGAAGGTCTTCAGATATGGTTTTGGGATGAATGTGGTTTTAGTTTAAGAGTAATAAGAAGAAGAACATGGACGAAAAAAGGAAAAAGAAAAAAAGTTAAAGGACAAAGAAGAAGAGGCAGAGTAAATATGATGGGAGGACTAAGATATTCAGATAAAAAAAGAGTATGTTTTATGATCAAAAAAGGAGATTCACAAACATTTTATGAACAGTTAGAAAAATTTAATGAATCAATAAAAAAAGAGTGGGTTAGTCAAGGAAATAATGAAAAATATTTTGTCAAAAACGGACCAGAAATAATAATTATATTAGATAATGCAAGTTTCCATAACAAAAGGGAAATAATAGAAAGTATAGAAAAAAAATTACCGAATATAAGATTAGAATATTTGCCAGTATATAGCCCAGATTACAACCTAATAGAATTAGTATGGCATTCAGCAAAAGAATATATAGCTCACCGAGAATTTGAAAATAAAGAACAGTTGGCAAAAACTGTTAACAAATTATTGAATCAAGGTGGTTTAGTAATCAATTGGAGTAAAAAGTTTAAGAATAA
>JAALKG010000096.1 GCA_011088145.1 Cyanobacteria bacterium MH1_Bin12
GTGCTTGGTCGTATTCATGAGAAAAATATTCCCGCTTAATGGCGAAGGTATTGTTTAAGTAGTTGTAATTAAATTATAAATGCACTTAGAAGTTACCCGTTGACAATAGTTTAAGATATGCTTAGTTAGATTTTAATATAATAAAACACTATTATCTATCAAATTCTAAGCGATCGCTTTAAGAATCTTAGTTATTTACTTAAATTTTGAATTGCTGAAACCCACTATTTTGGTGAACACACATTGTCGTTAATTTGTCAACGTGTAAGTCCTAGCACGAGCAATTAAATTTACAGTAAATGATCTATTTATTCTGAAATAATAATATTAAATTAAAGCTTGTAAAAGTGCTTGAAATTTTAGCTTAATTTCGATTAATTCTTGATCAGGTTGAGATCCTAAAACTATACCAGCACCAGCATATAAAATTGCTTTATTTTCTTTGATTAAAGCAGATCGAATTCCGACAATAAATTCACAATCACCATTGATATTTATCCAGCCAATAGGAGAAGCATATAAAGAACGCTCAAAGTTTTCAGATCTTTCAATTTCTTGACAAGCAATTTCCATCGGTTCTCCTGCTACAGCGGGAGTTGGGTGTAATTTACTGATAATTTCTAAGGGATGAAGATTATTGGTTATTTCAGCATAAATAGGTGTCCATAAATGTTGAATATTAGATAATTTTAATAGTTGTAATGATGCTTTTTGAGGTGACAAATTCATTTTCTTTAATCGTTCATAAATAAAATCACTTACTACTTCATGTTCTCTTTTTTCTTTTTCCCCATTTAATAGTTTATTGCCAATTATCTGATCTTCTTTATCTCCTTTTCCTCTGGGTGCAGAACCTGCTAAAGCATCACTAATTAATCGATTTTGTTTGATCGATAACAATCTTTCTGGACTCGCTCCAATAAAATATTCTTGTTCTTTATTTCCGATCGCAAATATATAACAATCGGGATGATTTGCTCTTAAGTTTTCTAGGGATTTAATAATATTAAAATTATCTTTTATTTTTACTTCTAAAGCATGAGCTACAACTATTTTAGTAAGTTTTTTCAATGCGATCGCATCTAAACCTTGATTGACTTTATCAAGAAAGCTTTGATATTGTTTTTCATCGATATGATATTTAGTATCATGATTCTTTTGGTTCTGATTTTTAGAATTAAGTTTTAAATTTTTGCTGAAATTTTCATGATCAATAAATTGTTTAATTAAATCTATATTCCCATAAGTATTAATAGTTAATATATATTTATTTTCTTTTTGAGATAGCTGTATATAAGGTAAACAAATACTGCTAGAATAAAAACTATTATGGGTATTATTTTTATCAAAAAAACTAAAATAAGAGAAAAAATAAGTATTATTTATATAAGTATTTTGGTTAGAAAAATTTATATTTACCTGATTATTTAGAATGAAGTTGTGGCAATCTTCAAAACGTTGAATATTAGTTTGTTTATATTGATGTTCAGAAGTTATATTTAAAGTTTTAATCGCTCCAATAGCAACGATCGCTTGTTTTTTATCTTGATTCTGCCAATAAAAAGAAACTCTATTTGATTCTTGCATTATCGAAAGAAAAATCAAAGGATCGATCGCTTCTATCTCCTGAGAAAAAGAAAAAATTGGTCTGGTTTGATCAGGCTTTTTTTCAGAATAATTATCCGAAAAAATTAATTTTTTCAATTCATGAGGATAATCTATTAAATTAAGAGGATTAGGAACTACGACCATAAGGTGAATAATTAGTAATTGATAATTGATAATTGATAATAAATATTAAAAAAAGATAATTTTATTACTCGTTAATTCTTATTCTTAAAAATCGATAATGATGTTATTTAGAAAAATGTTAACGAAAACTTATATCATAGCGATCGATCTAGTATGCTGTAAATATTAAAGATCAATATCTTCAAACAAGTCCAATAAAAAGGAAAAACTTATTAAAAGTATCATTTTAAACTACAGACCATGAGTATAGCGAAAGAAACAATTCCAACTATTGTCAATCAATCACCTACCCAACGTCAACTTTGGTTTGCAGCTATCAAACCTCCCATGTACACAGTAGCAGTCATTCCCATTAGTTTTGCTACTGCCTTAGCTTATTGGGAAACAGGATTATTTGATCTCACTATTTACCTAACTTTCCTATTGTCTGCCATTTTGATCATCGCTTGGCTTAATCTTACCAATGATGTTTTCGATGCGGATACAGGTATTGATGTTAATAAAGCTCATTCGATTGTTAACTTAACAGGTAATCAAAAATTAATATTTTGGCTTGCCAATATTTTACTTTTTTTGGCATTCGTGGGAATTCTCTTGATTAATTTTTGGCAAAAAGATTGGACAGTGCTAGCCATTATCATTGCTTGTTGTTTCTTAGGCTATACCTATCAGGGTCCACCTTTTCGTTTCGGATATTTGGGCTTAGGAGAAATTATCTGCTTCTTTACTTTTGGCCCCATGGCGATCGAAGCAGTTTATTATAGTCAAATTCACACTTTTTCCCTCAATAGTCTTTGGACATCTATTCTGATTGGTATTTCTACCTCTATCATCCTTTTATGTTCTCATTTTCACCAAATTAAAGATGATATCTTGGCAGGAAAAAAATCCCCTATCGTTCGTTTCGGTACATATAAATCCTCTCGAATTTTAACAGCATCAATAATTGTTTTTTATAGCATCTGTTCATTGTTGATGTTGGCAAAAGTTTTACCCCTAACCTGTGGCATCGTCATTGTTAGTTTACCCATCGCCTTACAACTTATCAAACTCGTCCAAGAAAATCATAACGTACCCGATCAAGTTAAAAACAGTAAGTTTATTGCCGTTAACTTTCATTTTGTGAGCGGATTACTATTATCATTAGGTCTGATTTTTCATAATCTATAATAGACAAAGAACAAAAGACAATGGAGAATAGAAAAAGAACCAGAGATAAAAGACAATGATTATTTAATTTAAGATTCTGAGTTCTGATTAAAAATTAAGGCAGACCTTGTCTACACTGAGTTCTCATCAAATAATTTCCTATGGCAAAAACACAAACAAAACGAACTTTTCTTTTAGAATTTGAAAAACCATTAGTCGAACTACAAACTCGTATTTCCCAAATTAGAGAATTAGCCGAAGAAAATGAAGTAGACGTTTCCCAAGAATTACAAGAATTACAATTAAGAGCAGAACAATTAAGACAAGAAATTTTTAGCACTTTAACCCCAGCCCAAAAACTACAAATTGCTCGTCATCCTCGTCGCCCTTCAACTCTGGACTATGTACAAGCGATGACAGAAGGCTGGTTAGAACTTCATGGCGATCGCAGAGGATACGATGATCTAGCATTAATAGGCGGTGTAGCCCGCTTAGACGGTAGACCTATTATGATTATTGGACATCAAAAGGGTCGGGATACCAAAGATAACGTCGCCCGTAATTTCGGCATGGCATCCCCCGGTGGTTATCGCAAAGCCATACGTTTGATGGAACATGCTAATCGTTTTTCCATGCCCATTATCACCTTCATCGATACCCCTGGTGCTTATGCAGGAGTTGAAGCCGAAAAATTAGGACAAGGAGAAGCGATCGCTTATAATCTTCGTGAAATGTTTAGCTTAGAAGTGCCAATTATTACAACTGTAATTGGAGAAGGTGGTTCAGGTGGTGCATTAGGTATCGGAGTATCAGAAAGATTAATGATGTTTGAACATTCAGTTTATACCGTTGCTAGTCCAGAAGCTTGTGCTGCAATTTTGTGGAAAGATGCGAAAAAGTCAGCCCAAGCCGCAGAAGCGTTAAAAATAACCGCCAAAGATTTAGCACAATTAGGTATTATCGATCGCATTTTACCAGAACCACCAGGTGCAGCACATTCAGATCCCATCGCCACAGCTAATATACTAAAAAAAGCAATTCTCGAAAATCTAGAAGAATTATCTAGTTTGACTCCCCAACAAAGACAAGAATTACGCTATCAAAAATTCCGTAATATTGGGGTGTTTATCGAAAACTAATTATAACGAAAGTAAAACCAGATTTAAAGTTTTAAAGTGATTAAACTAATAAGTTCTTTAATCCTTTATCAACTGAGACTTTAAGGTCTATTTTGTAGAAATAATTATTAACGGTAAACTGTTAACCGAAGTATTAATAGTGTTATAATTGCAAACGGTAATTTTGTACCTGATTTCGGCCATTAATAGCAAGCTAATTAAGTTAAAAATTAGCTAATCAAGGCTTATAAAGGTCTTCTTTTAAGCTCAAAAATATTTACAAAGCAATAATTAAATGGAAAAGGCCTTGACTCGACAAAGAGCAATAATTACTGGTGCTAGTAGTGGTATAGGTAAAGCAACAGCCATCGCCTTTGCTAAAGCTCAAATAGATGTGTGTTTGATTGGTCGTTCTCAAACTAAATTAGAGGAAGTTGCTTCCCTTATTAGCGAACATGGGGTGATTGTCAAAACACTATCTATTGACTTATCTGATTTATCAGAAATCAAGAATAACATTACCAAAATTGTTGATGATTTTGGATGTATTGATATTTTAGTCAACAATGCTGGTATGGGTTCTACCAATTTCTTAAGAGAAACATCCTTGCAAGACTGGCAAAAAATACTCGATCTCAATTTGACAAGTGTATTTGAGTGTATTCAAGGGGTATTACCTTATATGAGGAAACAAAACAAAGGTACAATCATTAATGTGGCATCGATCGCTGCTGATAATCCTTTTCCTCAATGGGGTGCTTATGCAGTGAGTAAAGCTGCTTTAGTTACTTTAGGTCAATGTCTTGCTGCCGAAGAAAGAGGTAATGGCATTCGAGTGACTACTATTTATCCTGGTGCAGTTAATACTCCTATGTGGGATACAGACACTGTAAATGCAGACTTAAATCGTTCAGCGATGCTGACACCAGAAATTGTCGCTCAAACAATTTTACAGGCTGTTTTATTGCCCAATGAGGTAGTTATTGAACAGCTAACCATTACCCCAAGTATTGGTGCCTTGTAAATTAATATTTGATCTTTTTGCATTGATTCAATATTAATCATTAATTCGAGGAATTTTATACATAATTCAATTTATCTTCCTCAACCATATTTCAACATAAATTATCATTCATTTTTACTTAAACAATGACAGAATTTTCTAACAGTTCTAACTCTGACCAAAGTAAGCCTAATCCTTCTGCTTCTATTAGTAATGAGATCTATAATAACGTGGCTAGTCGTCCCGATCGCAATACTCATAATGGCAAAGATGCACAAATTCATCCGACTAAGGAAGAAAATAAAGAACAAATGATGAATTCTGTGCATGGTATTCTAGAAGCAGTAGGAGAAGATCCCCAAAGAGAAGGACTTTTAAAAACCCCTAAAAGAGTCGCCGAAGCGATGCAATTTTTGACTCAAGGGTATAATCAATCCTTAGAAAAATTAGTCAACGGTGCTATTTTTGATGAAGGACACAACGAAATGGTATTAGTTAGAGACATTGACTTTTTTAGTCTTTGCGAGCATCATATGTTACCTTTTATGGGTAGAGCTCATGTTGCTTATATTCCTAATCAAAAAGTTGTTGGTTTAAGTAAATTAGCGCGTATTGTGGAAATGTATTCCCGTAGACTACAAGTTCAAGAGCGTCTCACTCGTCAGATAGCCGAAGCGGTACAAACTATCTTAGACCCTAAAGGTGTGGCTGTAGTTATGGAAGCAAGTCATATGTGTATGGTCATGCGTGGCGTTCAAAAACCGGGTTCTTGGACTGTTACTAGTGCAATGCTTGGAGTTTTCCAAGATGATAATAAAACTAGAGAAGAATTTTTAAACTTAATTCGTCATAAACCTAGCTTTCTATAATTAATAATTAGTTATTTTTTTAAGCACTTATTACTTCAATTATTTTCGATTATTTCTGAAAATAAAAATGCTAGTTTCATAACATTAAAGTCCCCTTTTCTCCCCTTGATAAGGGGAGATGCCGATAGGCAGAGAAGTGGGGGATTTAGGGGGTGTGAGTGCAGTATTTTCTTTTATAGAAGTCTTTTTAGTTAAATCTAAAACTTTTCAAAATAAAATATTTGCTCATTAGACTTTAATTACAAAGAAGATCTCTACATTCAAAAGTTATTCATTTTTAATTATTTTTTTATGAATATTGATAGTTGTAATTTTTTGCTCGAAAAGATCATAAATAGGATTGATACAAGTCCAGACAAAAAAATAACTTTCGCTGAATATATGGACTTATGTCTTTATGATTGGGAATATGGTTATTACACCAGTAATGATATCAAAATTGGTACCCAAGGAGATTTTTTCACTTCAACTTCTATTTCTCCTGATTTCGCTCAATTATTAGGGATTCAATTACATCAAATTTGGGAAATATCAGGTAAACCTCAACCTTTTTATTTAGTAGAAATGGGAGCAGGAGAAGGAACCTTAGCTTCAAATATTTTAGTCTTTTTATCTGAATATTATCCCGATTTTATTGAAAATTTAGAATACATAATTATCGAAAAATCTGACGCTTTAAAAGATAAACAAAAATGTCATTTGTCAAAGAATTTACCAGAAAGTATCAATGTCAAATGGTCAAGTTTAGATGAGTTAGAAGATAATTCTATTGTGGGGTGTTTTTTTAGTAATGAACTAATAGATGCGATCGCTGTTCATTTAATAACGTGGAAAAAAGAACAGTTACAAGAAATTTATGTAACTTATAATGAAGGAAAAATACAGCAAGTTTGTGATGTTTTATCTACTCATAAAATAGCTAATTATTTTCAAACAATTAATATTAATTTTTCTGCTACTTACCCTGAAGATTATACAACGGAAGTTAATTTACAAGCCTTAGATTGGTTAGAAAAAGTCGCAAATAAACTTAAACAAGGTTATTTATTGACGATCGATTACGGTTATATTGCGGATAAATATTATCATCCTCAACGTTTTCAAGGAACATTGAAATGTTATTATCAACATCGTCATCACAATAATCCCTATATTAATTTAGGTTTTCAGGATATTACGAGTCACGTTAATTTTACGGCTTTAGAAACTTACGGACTACAATATGGTTTATCAAATATTGGTTATACTCAACAAGCACTATTTTTGATGAATCTAGGATTAGGCGATCGTCTTAACCAATTATCTTATACTAAGTTACCTTTACCCGAAATATTATCTCGACGTAATCAATTACATAATCTAATTAACCCCCAAGGTTTAGGTAATTTTAAAGTATTACTCCAAAGTAAAAATATAGACGTTGAAAAAAATAAAGTAATCTTACAAGGATTCAAAGAATTTTCATAGTATAAGAATCATCATTATGATTGTTCATTTTCAATTATCAATTGTTAATTGTTCAAAATGTGCTTTATTTACCGTAAATTCATATAATTGACATAAATTTAAGAAGTAAAATGTGATGATAATCAAAAAAATATGCAAATTTCTAACTTTAGCTTCCATAATTGCCGTTATTGGGGCTTGTTCAAGTACTGATAATACATCCAATACATCTACTGAAAGCGGTACCTTAGGCAAGATAAAAAATCGTGACAAGATAATCATTGGTGTCAAAGCTGATTATGTTCCCTTTGGTTTTATCGGTGAAAATGGTGAAAATGCAGGATTAGAAATTGATATTGCTCGTTATCTTACTTCAGAAATATTACAATCAGATCAAAAAATTGAATTTGTACCCGTCGTCGCTGCTAATCGCATTGAATTTTTACAACAAGGTAAAGTTGATTTATTAATTGCGACCATGAATGACACCGAAAAACGTCGTCAGGTAATTGATTTTAGTGAACAGTATTATGCTTCTGGTACTGGATTACTGACAAAAAAAGACAATGGTGTCTCCACTTGGGATGATCTCAAAGGCAAAAAAGTTTGTGGAATTCAAGGCTCTTTTTATAATAAAGAGTTAACCCAAATGGGAATAGAAATGGTTAATTTCCCAGGTACAGCCGAAGCCTATACCGCACTCAAGGACGGACGTTGTATCGGTTTTGCTTATGATGATTCTGGAATAGTCGGTAAGTTACTTGAACCAGAATGGGGTGAAGATTGGCATCAAGCAGTACCTGTTATTTTAGTGCAACCTTGGGGAATGGGAATACGTAAAGATGATCAGCTATTTTTGGAAGCTGTTAATAATGCCATTTTAAAAATGGAAGCAGAAGGGTTTATAGTTCAAGGAGAACAAAAATGGAAAATCCCTTCCACAGAATATGCTAAAGAAAGGATGGAGAAGGCAAAACAGTTGATGGAGAACAAGTAAAATGGTCTTGCTTAACCTTAACTATACTTGGCTAAGTGATCCAACTTATCAAGCTTGGTTAAAAGAAGGAATTTTTAATACCATTGCTCTGTCTCTGATTTGTATCGTAATGTCTTCTATTATCGGTTTAATTGGAGTCTGGCTACAAAGTTATGGTAAGAAATGGATAAATAATATCATTCAATTTTATATTCAGATATTTCGTAATACACCGCCTTTAGTGCAAATGTTCTTTTTGTTTTTTGTACTAGCGAATTTGATTTCTAAGGTTTATGATCCCACGACAGGAGTTGACAGACCTTTACTGGGCTCGTTTTCCAGTGCTGCGATCGCATTAAGTTTATTTGCGGGGGCATTTAACATTGAAATATTTCGTTCAGGAATAGAAGCTGTCCCCAAAACGACGATCGAAGCGGCAGAAAGCCTTGGTTTTTCAAAGGTTCAGTGCTTTATTCAAATCATTATTCCCTTAGCATTTCGTATCTGTTTACCCGCTTTAAACAACAATCTAGTCAACCTCATCAAAACTACCACCCTCGCTTCTGCGATCGCAACACCAGAACTGCTTTACTATGCAGGACAAATTTATTCAGATAATTTTGCCACCTTAGAAGTAATGCTATTTATTTGGGTTATCTATGTCGCTTTAGTGGGAATCTTAGTGATAGTAATGCATTGGTGGGAAAGTAAATTAAAAATCCCCGGATATGGAAATTAAAAATACAACTGGTAATTCTAATAAAAAAACTCTTTTATTTCTTGGTTTAGGAACTTTGATCATCTTGTTAATGATCAAGGTTGTGTCGGGAAACTTACCTTCAGCAGAAGATTTGCAAACTTTTTTCGATCGTTTACCTTATATTCTGATTGGTAATCAACAAGGCTGGGCAATCAAAGGCGGTTTTGCCATGAACATTTTCATCAGTTTGATGTCGATGCTACTTGGTTCTGTTGTCGGTATCTTACTAGGATTAGCACAACTCGCACCTCAAAAAATCATTCGTGGTATTGCTTGATTTCTAACCCAATTTTTTCGCAATTCACCTTGGCTAGTAATTCTGTTTGTAATGCTTTATTTACTGCCATTTGAAATCAACATTGGTGCTGTAACGATTCCGTTTTCTTCGGCAACTAAATCAATCATTGGCTTATCTTTAGTCGTAGCAGCCAACATCTCCGAAATTGTCCGTGGTGCAATTCAATCAATTCCTTCGGGACAATGGGAAGCTGCCTTGGCGATGGGTTACACCAATTTGCAAATCCTCTGGCTAGTAATTTTACCCCAAGCGTTAAGACGTATGATACCCCCTTGGATGAATTGGTATGCTATTTTGACCATGGGAACAACCTTAACTAATTTGATTGGTGTTTCTGAAGGTTTAACCGCAGTGCGTCAGGTTTTGGAGTTAGAAGGAGAAGCCTTTGCTATTCCTTTTTATGGTTTTCTGATGTTTTTGTTTTTCATCTATTGTTATCCCATTGCCTTTTTAACCAGAAGATTAGAAAAGTCTTTGGTATTATCGAGTTAATGAGAATTGAGAATTACTTGTATGATTTCGCCATCTATAGCAGAAAATGAGTTGATTAGGACAGTAAATATTATTAAAATACTTATCAATTAAGGATTACACCTTTGCTATAAACCTTAAGCAATTAACCCACCTTGAATTCAGTCATTCAAAGCTAATAGAAGTCGTTTAATAAATTAAACTCAAATCAAGAAACTATTATTGGTGTAACTTTCTGATGGGAAATTCCTATAAATTGTAAAATTATGTCGTCATTGATTGGACATAGTCTTGTGGGTTTGACAATATTTGTCAATGGTACAAATTTTGAGCAAACAAAAAATCGCTGGCATTGTATTTTGTGGTCAGGATGGTTTGTGCTTGTTGCGATCGCACCCGACTTTGACTATATCGTACCATTTTTGCATCCGAGTGCCAATGATGGATTAAGAATCACTCACTCGATCGTCTTTTGTCAAATTTTACCTTTATTAACCCAGGGAAAACGCATCTTAAATTAAAGATTAGAAGTTATTTGGAAAAACAGAGTT
>JAALKG010000097.1 GCA_011088145.1 Cyanobacteria bacterium MH1_Bin12
ACTTAGGGGTATATTCTATCTTGTTTTAAGTTCTAATTGATGACACGCCCTAGAATTGTTGTTAATAATTAAATTAAAGTTTACTTCTAAGCAAACTTGCATTTTATTAACTATTCCTAAAAAGCTTATAGTGTAAGAGAAAGTTTGAACAGTCTGGCTCACTATTGAAAATGCCCCCTAGTCCCCAATGATGGGGGAAAGAGAGAATCAAGCCCCCGTGAAACAAATAGCGAAGCATCCTCTACTTTCATTCTTACGAATGGGATTTAGGGGGTGAAAACACAATATCTGAGACTTGTTTTTACAACCTTTAAGGTTTATAAGTTAGTGAGAAAAACTGTCCGAATCATTGAAATGTACAATTTAAATTGTATTATCTAAAAAGTATTTTCATTATCAAGATTTAATTTTCCAAAAAGGAAATTGTTGACTAGGATTAATCACAACCCCACTGACACCATTTTGAGCAAAAGCATAGTCTTTGTTTTGCCATAAAGGAATATAAGGAACTTCTTCGGCAACGATGGTCTGAATTTCTGTAAATATTTCGTTACGCATTGCTGGATTAGCTTCTTCTCTTTGTTGATCAATTAATTCATTTAATTTAGCGTTATAAAAAAATGAACCTTGAGTTTGTGCACCACCTTGAGTACAACCTTCACTCTCATTTCCTTGGACACATTGTAGAAATGGTTGTACATAATTATCAGGATCAAGAAAATCAGGATACCAATCGGCTAAAAAGCTAGGATAAATCCCTTTACCTAAATTACTAAAAGCGGTTGCACTTTCCACACCATTAGGAATAAATTTGATCATACCATCTAGTTTTTGTTCTGCGATCGCTTTAAGGGTATTAGCAACACCACTACGGGTTTTAGACGCAGAAGGATACCAAATTTCCACTTCAGCGGGATTACTAGCCGAATAACCTGCATCGGTTAATAATTTTTTAGCTAACTCCACATTACCATCTTGATATTCTTGTTCAAAAATGGGTTGAGATGCTTTGAAAACGGTGGGGATCATGCTATATGAAGGATCTGACTGTCCTTGCAATACCCTATTAACGATTAAATTGCGATCGATTAAAGCGGCAATAGCTTGTCTTACAGGTAGTTTATCCAAAGGCTCTTGATTACGATTTAACACCATATAACTGACTACTGTACCAGCACCTTCAATGGTTTGAAACTTACCAGCACTGCCATCTTTGAGTAAATTCGTAATTTGTTCAGGGGCAAAAGTTTGATAGGCAACAGCGATCGCACCAGTTAAAAAGCTATTATAAAGATTAGCCGAATTACCAGCATAAATTTGGACATCAACACCTTGATTAACAGGTTTTTCTCCCCAATAATCAGGAAAAACGTCCAAGGTAACAGAATCACTATTAAAAGACGTTAATTTATAAGGGCCAGTGGCAATTAATTCATTAGGTTTAAACTCACCCTTACCAATGGTATAAGCTTGAGGAGAAACCGCACAAGCACCAGAAAAAGCCAGTAATGAAGTGAAAGCAGAAAAAGGTTTATTTAGTACGATAGTCAATTCATATTCACCTGAAGCTTGGACTTCTTTGATGGTGTCACTAAGTAAAAAAGAAGGTTTTCCACCATTTTGGGTAAATCTATCTAAAGAAAACTTCATGGCTTCGGCATTAAAAACCTCACCATCATGAAATTTAACTCCTTCTCTGACAGGTATTGTATAAGTTAAACCATCTTCGGAGATAGTAGGCATTGCCGTAGCGAGTAATGGTTCTAATTCTGTTGTGCCTAACTTATAGGTGTAGAGACTTTCTGCTACGTTATAAATCAAATTTAAACCTGCTATTTCGTAACTGTCCGCAGGATCTAATGTTTTTGCCTTAATGGTAGTACCAATACTAACACGACCATTATTATTGCTGCTTCCTGTGGGATTAGAAGTATTGTTAGGTGTATTGGATTGACAAGCCATTATTAAACCAAAACAAGCCAGTGTTAATCCTAGATACTTGAGTATTTTCTTTATTTTTCTCATATTCAATGCTTAAACATCTTTAAAAACTGGTTAAATTCTGACACAAATGTGATATAAGTCAACTAAATTATAAATGATGTAATGATGAATTTTTTAATTGTGTTTAAGTAAAATCCTTATCATTCAATGTTTTTGAGATAGAATTCGGGTAGTAATACTACGTTTTTACGGTGAATCGTAATTATCAATTGTCAATTGTCAATTGTTGATCTAGCTTCCATAAAGTACCGAACTTAGGTTAATCTTTTCTAGGACACAAAAATACATAAATTGAGCAATATATAAATTATGGAACGTACTTTTTTAATGATTAAACCTGATGGCGTACAACGTAACTTAGTTGGTGAAGTTATCAAGCGTTTAGAAAATAAAGGTTTTACCTTGGTAGGCTTAAAGTTAATGGCTGTTTCTCGTGAGTTAGCCGAAAAACATTATGATGTCCATAAAGAAAGACCTTTTTTTGGTAGCTTAGTGGAATTCATTATCTCTTCTCCCGTAGTTGCTATGGTTTGGGAAGGACAAGGTGTTGTTGCTTCTGCTCGTAAAATAATTGGTGGAACTAATCCTTTAGAGTCAGATCCTGGTACTATTAGAGGAGACTATGGAATTGATATTGGTCGTAATCTAATTCATGGTTCAGACGCGATCGAAACTGCCACTAGAGAAATTAGTTTATGGTTCGAAGACGGAGAACTTTGCTCTTGGGAAAATACTATGAAAACTTGGCTTTATGAATAGTTGATAGTTGATATAGCAGAGAACGGGTTGATTAGGACATTGATGATTTTTAAAAGCATTGCTATGTCGAGATTTTAACCTTTGTCCTTTGCTATAGTTGATGATTAATAGTGATCAACTATCTATCCCCATAAATTATTTTAAGAAAAAACCTTTATCCTTTGCATCATTAAACTTTACCTTTTGTGGACAGAGAAAATAAACGATCGAGAACTAGACAGAACAATTCATCAACGCTTCAAGGAATTACCGAACAAATATCGAGTTGATTATGACGATCGAGATGCCTGTTTGCGGTAAAATATATCAAGAATAAAATAATAGGAGTATATAAAATAAATAATGGGAGCTTTAAAAATCGCCGTAAATATAGTTGTTGCAACTTTCATCTTAACCTTTATCTTTGGTTTCCTTTCTGGAGATCCTGCACGTAATCCTGGTAGTCAAGATTTAGAATAGTCAGCAATAATTCTACAATTTGATTTAATAAAAAGTCTGGGCAAAAGATTACAAAATTAAGAGGACATTTGAAAAGTCTGGTTCACTGCTAAAAATGCCCCCTAGCCCTCAATTATGAGGGAAAAAGAGAAGAAAGTCCCCCGCCCCCTAGCCCCCAATTCTGGGGGAATTAAGTGGATGCTTTACCTTTTTTTAGTGGGGATTTTAGGGGGCGAAAACACAATATTTGATACTTGTTCTTACAACCTCTAATCATTAATTGCCTTGTCTCCTCCTCATTTAGGGGGACTTTTTTTTGAAAAGTACACATACTGTATTTTCCTTTTCTCAATCTAAAATCTAATATCTTGTCTGTAACGTTAGTTATGAAAATCTTTTTTTACCTTTGTCCAACAATGCGATCGATGACTATCTTAGTTTAAGATAATGATCACAACAGATCATGTATTGGTTGTTATGAAATCTAAATCTTCGGTTACAACATCTTTATTTTCCCTAGCACGTACAAGTTTACAACAATCTTTATCATGGTATTCGAGTAACCGTCGCCATTGGAATTATCCACCTAATCCAGACTTACAACTAGCCGTTAGAGATGATTTACGAACTTTAAAAGCCGCCGCCGAAAAATTAGAGCAACAAGTTATTAAAATCGCCGCCTTTGGTTTAGTTAGTCGAGGTAAATCAACGGTGATCAATGCTTTATTAGGACAAAAAATCTTAACCACAGGCCCCATTAATGGTGTCACTAAATGGCCAAAATCGATTCGCTGGACTCCCGACAGTGGCAAAATTCAAATCGAGTTAATCGATACCCCCGGTTTAGATGAAATTGATGGGGAAACCAGAGCGAATATGGCTAAAGAAATTAGTCAGCAAAGTGATTTTATTTTATTTGTTATTGCCGGTGATATTACCCGCACCGAATATTTGGCGTTGTTAGAGTTACGGCAGTGCCAAAAACCCTTAATTTTAATTTTCAATAAAATTGATTTATATCCTCAAATCGATCGCAAAACCATCTATAGTCAATTACAGCAGTTAAGCAATGACACTAATCAACCTTTATTCACTCCTGATGAAATTGTCATGATTGCCGCTGAACCTCAACCAATACCCCTTAGAATTGAATTACCTGATGGCACAATTCAAGAAGATTTAGAATATCCACCACCACAAATTACTGCTTTACAATCAAAAATCTTAGAAATTCTTAATCGAGAAGGAAAAGCTCTTCTGGCTTTGAACTCTCTAACTCAAGCAAAGGTAGCCCAAAAAAATATTGCTCATAAAACTATCGAAATCAGAAACAAGGAAGCTGAAGAGATTATTTGGCGATATGCAAAATACAAGGCTTTAATTGTGGCAGTAAATCCCATCGCTTTTTTAGATTTAATTAGCGGTTTATTAACCGATTTGACGATGATTCGATCGCTTGCTAGACTTTATGGTTTACCCATTACTAGTTACGAAGCTGGTAAATTGTGGCAAACAATCGTGAAAAGTTTGGGGGGTTTATTGATTGGAGAAATATTTTCTACCATTGTCTTCGGTTTGGCAAAAACAGGTATGGCGATTAGTAGTTTATGGGAAAATCCCGTAGGTTTTACCACTTTGGCTAGTACGGCTTTGACTCAAGGTGCGATCGCAGGCTATGGTTCTTATTTAGTCGGTAAGATGGCTCAAACTTACTTAGAAAACGGTTGTACATGGGGCAGTACAGGTGTTGATACTATCATCTCAGAAATAATTTCTCAAGCCGATTCAGATTCGATTATTGCTCGTTTACGAGGATAAGAGGAGAATTTAGAATTTAGAATGTAGAATTATGACAAAGCCTTACAATTCATTAAAAAATCTTTAATTATTAATTATTAATTATTAATTATTAATTATTAATTTCCCTTAAATTTTTGCTCATGGCTAATTTTTTTATTTACTTTATTGTCTTTACCTTTGGTGCTTGTATTGGTAGTTTCCTCAATGTTGTTATCTATCGGCTACCAGCTAAAATTTCCTTAATTTCTCCTCCTTCCAGATGTCCAAAATGTTTACACCCCTTAGGTACAACAGAAAATGTCCCTGTTTTTGGCTGGTTATGGTTACAGGGAAAATGTCGTTGGTGTCAAACTCCTATCTCTGCTCGCTATCCTTTCATTGAAGCTTTAACAGGTGGTTTATTTGTTTTAGTTTTTCTCCAATTAGGATTTACTTGGTTAAGTCTTGGCTATGTTATTTTTATTAGTTGGTTACTTGCTTTAGCATGGATTGATTTGGATACTATGACATTACCTAATTCTCTCACTCAATCTGGTTTAGTTATTGGTTTAATTTGGCAGTGTTGGCTGGGCTTGGCTGATAATCATATTATTGGTGGCATCAATTTTCTTTTTCAAGGCATTTTGGCAGGAGTAGTCGGTATTTGGTTATTTGATGCTATTTTAATTCTTGGTAGCTTAGCATTTGGAAAACCTGCTATGGGTGGTGGTGATCCCAAATTAGCCGCCATGATAGGTGTATGGTTAGGATGGCAAGGTATTTTAATTACTAGTTTTCTTGCTTGTTTTTTTGGTACAATTATTGGTGTAACAGCGATCGCACTTAAGTTATTACCCCAAGGAAAACCTATGCCCTTTGGACCATTTCTAGTATTAGGAGCCATTTCAACTATGTTTGCTGGAGAATGGTTATTGTCCAGTTATTTACAATACATGGGTTTATAATCTTCGATCGTTATTTTGATAGTATAAACTCAGTGATTAGATTAAAAGCTATTACCATCAATTTTGATGACACAACTGAAAAATGAAATTTTCCAGAAGAAGTTTTTTACAAGGAGTAAGCGTCAGTATTGCCTCCTACTGGGGATGGGAAAATCAGTCAATATTTTCTCCTTCTAAATTAAATGCTTATGGTGCAACCCTCAATCAATCAAGTGGACGAAAGTTGGCATTATTAGTCGGAATTAATAAATATTCTGCGGGTACTAGTTTAACAGGATGTACAACAGATGTAGAATTGCAAAAAGAATTGTTAGTTCATCGTTTTGGCTTTCAACCCTCAGATATCCTCACGTTTACCGATGAAAATGCCACCAGAGATAATGTTATTAAAACTTTTACTGAACATTTAGGACAAGCCACCAAAGATGATGTGGTTGTCTTTCACTTCAGTGGTTACGGAAGACAAGTGAAAGTAGATAGTGATAATGGTGACAATGATATAGTTAAAAGTTTAATTGTTTATGATTCGATCGAACCAAAAAATAATGAAGTAAATGATATCTTATTGAGTACTTTAATCAAATTAGCAGAAAATTTAAATACCAAAAAATACACAGTCATACTCGATACTAACTTTACCCCTCCATCAACTTCTATTCAACAACAAATATCATTGCGTGGCTATGAAAGTAAGCCTGAAATCAAAATAAGTCAAACAGAATTAGACTTCAATAAACAATTTGTAAACTCTTCATCTTCTAGTATTAAATTTTATCAACCACAGTCTAAATTATCAGGTTTAATCTTATCTCCAGTAACTGATAATATCGCAGTAGAAATCAATACTTCTGACTTTCATGCTGGTCTATTTACTTATACTTTAACCCAGTCACTTTGGACAAATTTTTCTCCAAGAAATAATTCTTATTTACAGAATCAAATTGCTAGTAAAATTTCGTTGTATAGTCACCAAGCAATCAATGTTAATTCATCTGTTTCAAAATTAAATAATACCTTAAATTATAATCTATCAACTTTATCTAACTCTCAAGGTATCGGAGTTATTACGAAAACTTTAGAAAATAAAATAGTGGAATTAAAATTGTTAGGATTACCATTATTATCATTATTTAATTATGGTATTAATTCTTTGTTAACAATTAAAAATGATCAGAACGAAAATGCGATCGTCCAAATTAATTCCATCATCGGAAATCTCGCCAAAGGGACAGTAGTTAAAGGAGATTTTACCAAGGTTAAAGTAGGAGCAATTGTACAAGAATTCGTGAGGATTATATCTGGTAAATTAGGCTTAAATATTGGCTTAGATGATAACCTCAAAAAAATCGAAAAAGTTGACGCAACTGGTGCTTTAAGTCCTGTTGACGTAGTTTCTTCTGTACCAACTATTAATAATAATTTTGTCGATTACATTTTAGATAAATCCAATGAAGATAACCATCAAGGTTATAGTTTATTTTCACCCACGGGGATTGCTTTAACATATACCAATCCAACCTCTGAACATGAAGGAGTTTTCAGTGCGGTTAAACGTTTTGAAGAATTTATGTATTTTGATTTTGATTTAGCTTGTAAGTTATTACATTTAACTTGTAATGAATATTCTTCAAATTTAGCCATTAGTACCAGTTTAGAAGTAAACTCACAAAATTCTATTTCCAAATTTACTAAATATACTTCTAACGAGACTTTAAATAGAAATTCTCCAGAATATAATGACGAACTAATTAATATTCCTCAAAATAGTTATATAAATATAAAGTTAAATAATCAAGATGTAAAAGACATATATACTTTGGTCTTTGAGATTAATCCTTCTAACGAGGTTTTAATTTATAATAATCCTCATTTAGAATATGTAAAAACAGGAGAAAATCAATTTATCACTAATAGTGAAACCGATTTCAAATGGTTTCTTAATGGCAATAAAGGTTTAGGTGAGTTAATAATCGTTTGTGCCAAATCTCCCTTCACTAAAACTATTGAAATGTTAAATAAAAATAATGCTTCAAAACTACATAATGAACAAGTTATTTTACTAAAAAATTCTCTAGATATTGTCAAATCTCTGTTAGAAGATTTACATTCAGTTAGTAACACTAATGTTAGTCATAATAACGAAGACTATAGCTTAGATATTAATTATTGGGCAACATTTATTTTGGCTTATCAGATAACTTAGTTAATTAATGAATAATGAATAATTTTTTATATGACTTGTGTCGATTTAATGGTTAAAAAATAAATAATTGAGAAATGAAAAAACCCTAATAATTATTAACTATAGTTAGACAGTTTATTTTTGATAAAATTATTATACAAATAAAGTTTAGAGACAAAATAGTTGTTTTAATAGAAGGTAATAATAAATATAAGTATATGGGAAATACAATCATTTTTTGGCATCGTAAAGACTTAAGAATAAGTGACAATTTAGGACTACATAATGCTAGTCAAAAAAGTTCAAAAATCATTGGTTTGTTTTGTCTAGATCCTGCTATTTTAAAAAGAGATGATATTGCACCAGCAAGAGTTAAATATTTGTTAGGTTCTTTAAAAGAATTAAAAGACAACTATCAACAAAAAGGCAGTGACTTAATAGTTTTTCATGAGTCACCACAAAAAATAATTTCTCAATTAGCACAAACATTAAATGTAGAAGCAGTCTACTGGAATAGAGATGTTGAACCTTTTGCTCATGATAGGGATAAAGAGGTAGAAGAAAAACTGCAACAACTTGGTGTCACAGTTGAAACATTTTGGGATCAACTATTGCATCCTCCGGGGGACGTTTTGTCTAAAAGTAAAAATGCACCCTATACTGTTTACAGTTCTTTTTGGCGTAATTGGGTGGAAAAACCCAAACTTGATCCTGTCCCCGCACCGATCGCATTAGAGGCTTTAAATGAGCAGGAAACAGCAGATGTGAAAGCTTTAGGAGTGATGCCAGTCCCTGAGTTAGAGGAGTTAGGTTTCAGTTGGGATAATGAACTTTTATTACCTGCGGGAGAAAAAGCAGCACAAGAACAATTAGAGTATTTTTGCTATGAGCAATTAGTTTATTATAATGACCAGAGAAACTTTCCTGCGGTTGATGCTACTTCAAAGTTGAGTGCCGCTCTCAAATTTGGGACGATCGCAATCAGGACAATATGGCAAAATACGATTAGAGAACTAGAGAACTGTAATAGTGAGGAAGCCGAACAAAACATCATTACATGGCAGAAAGAATTAGCATGGCGAGAATTTTATCAACATTGTCTTTACTTCTTTCCTGAGTTGGCAGATGGTTCTTACCGAGAGTATTTTAAACATTTTCCTTGGCAAAATGACGAAAAGTTATTTCAAGCGTGGTGTGAAGGAAAAACTGGTTATCCGATTGTTGATGCGGCGATGCGACAACTCAACGAAACAGGCTGGATGCACAACCGTTGTCGGATGATTGTGGCGAGTTTTTTGACTAAAGATTTGATTATTGATTGGCGTTGGGGAGAGAAATATTTTATGCAAAAACTATACGATGGTGATTTAGCTTCTAACAATGGTGGTTGGCAGTGGAGTGCTTCTAGCGGTATGGATACTCAACCGTTGCGGATTTTCAATCCTGCCTCTCAAGCTCAAAAATTTGATGAAGAAGCTGAATATATTCGCACGTGGTTACCCGAAATTAGACATTTAGACACTCAAGAGTTGGTTACAGGGAAAATTCCTCCTCTGTTGCTCGAAGGTTGTGATTATCCTTTACCGATAGTCGATCATAAACAACGACAAAGAGAATTTAAGCAATTGTATAAAATGGTGAAAGGTTAAGTTTCAGGTAAGTAATATGGAAGTTGATGTTTTTAATGACTATAAACATTGCAATCCTAGTAGGATACTTTTATTAAAAAAAGTACTATAGAGAATTAGAGATGCTCTCTAAATTACCTACCCCTGCGCCTGTCGACGTCTCAACTTTTTAAGAGGAGAAAGGAGAACTTGTATTTTCATTGACAACAAGATCTTTACTTGATCCATTGCTAACCTTTACCAACTCACCATCATGAGTCAAACATATCTCACCAACTATTACATTGAAAGACCGTCAGTAGAAAAATTTAAGCACAAATTTGGTGATGCTTTGAAGGAAGATCAAAACAACTCATCTCTTGTATTTCATATTATGGGGATTGGTGGTGTAGGAAAAACGACTCTGACGAATAAATTAAAAAAAGATTATCAGACGGAAGCAAATTTTATTAATATTTCTTTTGGTGAAACGGCTGATATTGAAACACCGATTAAATTGATGGAAAAATTTCATCAACAATTTAACAAGTTACCTCAAATTAATGTCTTCAAAAGGGATGTTAAAAAATTATCTGTGTTCCTTGAGAAGACCCACGGCTATGCCCATGGGATGAATCAC
>JAALKG010000098.1 GCA_011088145.1 Cyanobacteria bacterium MH1_Bin12
AAAAATGAAAAAAATCTAAAAAATTTTTTTCCCCGCACTAAATGGTAAGAGATGTTTTTGAAATTTTATCTTTTGAAACATTGTAAATAAATTGTTAAATGTTTAACTTCTACCTCTCATTTCTATATTGACGGACTAGTAGTTGGTTTTTATGAGCGTTGAATTGAAATTGAAGATAGGTTAGAAATACAAAAAAATTGATACCCATAAAATTTGTTTAAGAATGTAGCACAAATATCATGAAGAGGTTTTCAATCTTATCTTTGAGTTTAATGGGATGTTGTTGATTTTTAAATAGCTGTAATTCCACTTCTCAAAACCTACCTGCTCTAGCACAAAATTCTGATATTCAAGTCTATTTTAATCACAACCAATTTCAGGGTAAAAAATATCAAGAATCTTACCGAAATATAGAACGAACGGGAGATAATTTAGAAGCAATTATTATTGAACAAATAAACTCTGCCACTAAAAGTATTGATATAGCAGTACAAGAGCTTAATTTAACCAATTTAGCTAGAGCAATTATCAAAAAAAAAGCTGAAGGAATTCAAATTAGAATTGTTTTAGAAAACACCTATAATTTACCTAAAAATAAACTCAAAAATAATAATGGTTTAGCACTTTTAAAAAATGAGAATATTGCCATAATTGATGATACAGAAGATGGTAGTAAAGGTAGCGGTTTAATGCACCATAAATTCATGATCATTGATAATAAAAAAGTCGTTACAGGGTCTGCCAACTTTACTTTAAGTGGAATTCATGGGGATTTTAATAATTTAGAAACTAGAGGTAATGCTAATAATCTTTTAGTAATTAATAATGACAATTTAGCCAAGATATTTACCGAAGAATTTAATTATCTTTGGGGTGATGGATTAGGAGGAAAAAAAGATAGTATCTTTGGAGTTAAAAAGCCTCAAAGACAAGCAAAAATAGTGACCATTGAAAATGGGACAATTATGGTTAAATTTTCTCCTAATAGTCAATCTTTGCCTTGGGAAAATAGCACTAATGGCTTAATCAGTAAAACTGTTGCTAATGCCAATGATTCTTTAGATTTAGCATTATTTGTTTTTAGCGATCAAGGAATAGCAAATACTATGGAAAAAGAGTCATTACAAGGAGTAAAAATTAGAACTTTAATTGATCGTAATTTTGCTTATCAATATTACAGTGAAGGTTTAGATTTGTTGGGAGTTGCTTTACCTCGTAAATGTGTTTATGAAAAACAAAATAATCCTTGGCAAAAACCTATCACAACTGTTGGCATTCCCAATTTAGCAAAGGGAGACAAATTACATCATAAATTTGCGATTATTGATCAATATACTATTATTACTGGTTCTCACAATTGGTCTAATTCTGCCAATAATCTCAATGATGAAACATTGTTAGTTATATATAATCCCCTTGTGGCACAACATTTTCAAAGGGAATTTGACTATCTTTATGGTAATGCTCAATTAGGAATTCCTTCCTATATTCAAACTAAAATTGAGCAGGAAGGCAAAAAATGTTTTTAAAGGGATTAGTCCCATAATCTGCGACGAGATGAACCATTATACCGACTATGACTATCTGCTAATAATTGGGGTATATCAAGTTTTTCAGGACATTTAGGTAAACAATCTCCACATTGGGTACATTTATCTCCTTTTTTTCCCCAAAACCAATGTCCTGCATTCTCTAGCATCTGATAACGATAACTAGCATATTCGTTCATTTCTAAACCAACTCCTAAGTTACGCAATCTCAAAATTTCGGGAATATTGATGTTTTCAGGACAAGGTAAACATAGATGACATTGACTACATTGGTCTGTTTTCAAGGTATCTGTTAAGGCATTTTCAAT
The DNA here is from genome assembly GCA_011088145.1 of Cyanobacteria bacterium MH1_Bin12. GTDB lineage: Bacteria > Cyanobacteriota > Cyanobacteriia > Cyanobacteriales > Cyanobacteriaceae > JAALKG01. Next base: position 1,859 of record JAALKG010000098.1, read on the forward strand.
TTTTTGGAAAGTTTCTATTTCTAAGGATGTTAATTCTCCATCTTCATCGGCAATAGATAAGGGAGTAATTAATTCTTGGGGATTACTGGCACCTAAACTTAATGTGGAAATATTTCGATCGCTTAATAAAAAACGATAATTTAGATATAGAGGGGTGAAAGGCTGACAAATATTAGTTAATTTAGCCGACGGTTGATATAAAAGTCCTCCTTTGTCCACAGGAGAAATAATAAATGTTCCTAAATCATATTTTTGGGCCAAATCTAAGATCGGTGCATTTCTTTGCCAAAAATAATAATAATGTAAATTAATAAATTCAAATAGATTGGTCTTAATCATTGCTGTGATTAAATCTAAATCACCATGGGTAGAAAAGCCAATATGTCTAATTTTGCCTGTTTTTTTTGCTTGTTGTAAAACGGTTAGACAACTATTCTCTTTGGTTAACAACTCTAAATGTTCCCATGTGTTGATACCATGAATCGCCACACAATCTATATAGTCAACTTGTAAATTAGATAAAGATTCTTCTAAGGATTTGGCTATAGTTTCAGGTTCACTAACGGGGAGAAATTTAGTGGTGATGATTATCTTTTCACGGGGAATTTCAATTTGTTTTAATGCTGAACCGAAATATTGCTCACTTTTACCGTAAGCTTTTGCCATCTCAAAGTGATTTATACCTAATGCGATCGCTTTATCGACGGTTTCGAACAATTGAGTTTCATTATAACAACAACGCATCAAACCCAAGGAAAAAACTGATAAATTTAATTCTGTTTTACCAAAACGACGATATTTCATTAAATTTATGCGATCATGTAGTGGCAGGCTAAGCCTGATCGCATTTTGAAGTTAATAAATTCTCTTACATTTGAGATTGTAAGTAATTTTGTAAACCAATTTTATCAATTAACCCTAATTGTTTTTCTAACCAATAGGCGTGATCCTCTTCGGTGTCTGCTAAAATTACCTTAAGAATCTCTCTGCTTTGATAGTCTTGTTCTTGTTCACAAATTGCGATCGCTTCTTTAAGTTCTCCAATAACCTGATATTCTAAATTGAGATCATTTTGTAACATCTGGGGAACATTTGCACCAATATTTAAACCACCTTGCTCAGATAAATCGGGTGTTGTGCCTAATAATAATAGTCGCTTGATAAGCATATCAGCGTGTCCTGTTTCATCTTGCATTTCATGATCAATACGTTCATATAGCTTTGTTAATCCCCAATCTTCATACATCCGGGAATGGGTAAAATATTGATCCCTAGCTGATAATTCATTACGTAATAATTTTTGTAATTGCTCGATAACCTTTGCTTTTCCTTGCATTTATTTTCTCCTATACCAATTTGTTTTATTTTTGTTTAAACTCTCATTCAAATTAAGGAGGTAATTATCCCATCATCGATTGTAAATAGTTTTGTTCCCCAGAATTTTCGATCAACCATTGTTGAGTTTCTAACCAGTCAATTTCTTCTTCTGTTTCTTCCAACAATTGGGTCAATAAATCCCTTGTGACATAATCCTGTAAAGATTCACATAATTCGATCGCACTACGGAGAGTATCGGCAATTTCTGTAACTATTGTTAAATCATTACCAATAATTTCTGGAACATCTTCTCCAATCAATAACTTACCTAAATTTTGTAAGTTTGGTAATCCTTCTAATAATAAAACCCTTTCAATAATTTTATCAGCTTGTTTCATTAAGTCGATCGAATATTTATATTCATATCCATTTAATTTATCCAAACCCCAGTTTTTACACATTCTGGCATGGAGAAAAAATTGATTAATCGCAGTTAGCTTCAATTTCAAAACATTATTAAGTTGTAACTTTACTTCTTGTTTTCCTTCCATAACAAAATTATTACTCTCGATATATATCTTTGAGTATAACCTTTCCCAAAGTTATGAGCTACAGATAAGAAAGTTTAAATCAACTACCGTTATTTTATAGTTTGCGATATTTTTGTCCTGATTACAATAAATTAGATTATTGTTGAGCAAACCAAAATATCATAAATTAAATTTAGTTTGTTGCCATTTTTTTGCAATAGGGTCTATAATTAAGTTTAGTTAAGCAAGGTAAATATAATCAAAAAATATGTACGTTTGTATTTGTAACGGTATTACAGAAAAAGATATTCATAGAGTAGTGGGAGCAGGAGTTTGTTCTCTTGAGAAATTGTCTGAAACGACTTCTCTATCTAAGCAATGTGGTTGTTGTACGGATCATGCTTGTCAAGTTATCGAAAAGGCTTTAGCAAGTCAGGGATGTCCAAAAAATAATCTTTAGATTGATAATGAAATTATTCGATCATCAAATGATTCATCATTATTTTAGAGTCAAAGTTTTTAACTATTGCTATCTATTATCAATGATATATAACTAAGTTATTGTTTTATGTCTATATATTAAGTTCGAGAAAAATCAAAATAAAATTAAATATTGACTCACTAAGCGAAGACAGTTGAGTTTGTTATTTGTTTGTATTGTTTGTTTGCATTGAAATATGTTTTTATTTTAAAGTGATTATGATTAAAATGCGATCGCTTCCGCTTTTAAAATCAAGAAATAAATTAACTATAATTTACCATCAGTTAAGTAATAACAAAGAATCTAAAGGCTTAGTCACTCTCACCCCAAAGTCAGGTTAAAATAAAGATAAATCAGAAATCTGAACAATTTAAGCGTAAAAACTGTGACTGTCACACCAATCAACAATAATTTCAAAATTAGCCAAGTACCTGATAATTTCGGTCGTTTTGGACAATATGGCGGGAAATACGTTCCAGAAACCTTAATGCCCGCTTTAACCGAGCTAGAAAATGCTTATAATCAATACAAAAAGGATCCCGACTTTCAACAAGAATTAAACTCCTTACTCAAAGACTATGTCGGTAGAGAAAACCCCCTTTATTTTGCCGAAAGACTGACCGAACATTATAGAAAGCCCGATGGTAGTGGTGTACAAATATATTTAAAACGAGAAGACTTAAACCATACAGGTGCTCACAAAATTAATAATGCCCTCGGACAAGTTTTACTCGCTAAACGCATGGGTAAAAAAAGAGTGATCGCCGAAACAGGTGCAGGACAACATGGTGTTGCAACGGCGACGGTATGTGCTCGTTTTGGTTTAGATTGCGTTATCTATATGGGCGTAGAAGACATGGAACGCCAAAAACTTAATGTTTTTCGTATGCGTCTGTTAGGAGCAAAAGTAGAACCTGTTACTGCTGGTACAGGAACTCTCAAAGATGCTACTTCCGAAGCGATTCGTGATTGGGTAACTAATGTTGAGCATACTCATTATATCTTAGGTTCTGTGGCTGGCCCTCATCCTTATCCAATGATGGTAAGAGATTTTCATGGTGTCATTGGTAAGGAAACTCGTCGTCAATGTGTGGAAAAATGGGGCGGTTTACCTGATATTTTAATGGCTTGTGTCGGTGGTGGCTCAAATGCAATGGGCTTATTTTACGAATTTGTGGATGATGCTTGTGTCAGATTAATTGGAGTGGAAGCTGAAGGAAGTGGTATTGCCACAGGAAAACATGCTGCGACTTTAACTCAAGGAAGCCCGGGGGTTTTACATGGTGCGATGAGTTATTTATTACAAGATACCCAAGGACAAGTGGTGGAAGCTCATTCTATTAGTGCTGGTTTAGATTACCCTGGTGTGGGGCCTGAACATAGTTATTTAAAGGATGCTCATAGGGCTGAATATTATAGTGTTACAGATAAGGAAGCTCTTGATGCTTTCCAACTTTTATGCAAGTTAGAAGGAATTATTCCAGCTTTGGAAACTGCTCATGCTTTTGCTTATTTAGAGAAACTTTGTCCAACTTTAGAAGGAAGTCCTCGCCTTATTATTAATTCTTCGGGTAGAGGAGATAAGGATGTGCAGACGGTGGCGAAAAAATTAGAGGGAATAGATTTGTAGCAATTTACAATTGATAATTGACAATTGACAATGAATAATTTGAGTTTCAATTATATGTTTAAAAAATCGTTGGTTTTGGTTTTGACGATCGCTTTTTGTCTATTGTTACAAAGTAGTTTCATTACCATTGCACAAGCTGATTCTCTTGTTTTATCAGGAGAAAAAGTCTTTGAAGTGCATTGTGCTGGATGTCATGTGAATGGTGGTAACATCATTAGACGAGGCAAAAATTTAAAGATGAAAGCTTTACATAAATATGGTTATGATTCTGTTGATGCGATCGCAGATATTGTAACTAATGGTAAAAATAATATGTCTGCATTTGGCGATAAATTGAGCGAACAAGAGATTAAGAATGTCGCTCAATACGTTTTACAACAGGCAGAAAATAATTGGAAATAATAATAATTTAAGTTTAATAAAAAGGAGTTTTTTAAATGCTATTAGGTGCAAGTATTGTTACAGTATCTGCTTTATTAGTTTATTACGTAACTATGATTAATGTTGGCGTGGCTAGAGCAAAATACAGTGTTCAACCACCAGCTATGTCAGGAGAGCCTAACTTTGAAAGAGCCTTAAGAGTTCAGGGAAATATGTTAGAACAATTAATTTTGTTTTTACCTTTATTGTGGATCTTTTCTTATTATGTTAGTGAATTGTGGGGAGCCGTTTTAGGAGGAATCTGGATTTTAGGACGAATCTTATATGCTTGGGGATACTATCAAGAAGCAAAAAAAAGAACTCTTGGTTTTGGTGTTAGCAGTTTGAGTATGATGAGTTTATTTTTAGGTTGCTTGATTACTTTTGGTTTTTTATTAGCTAAACAATTTGGTTTAGGATAAGCCGTTTTTTTGGTGCATCCAATTTGGGAACCAAGCATAAATACTTGAAGTCCGTAAGCGTTGATATAAGTACATTTCAGTCTAAGACTTGTAAAATGTTTTCTTTATTCTCGATCGCCTTCATAATTTTTATTTTTGCTGTAATTGGCTTAATTATTGACTCCACTGTTCTTGAACCTTGTAATTGAGTACTTTTACTCATATCCAATCTGGGATGCTCCCTGGCAATATTCTAATAGTTTTCAAGATGAATGGTCTTTAGTATAATTAGAGATTAAATAACAAAAGATGAGAAAAAGAGTATCAAATTTTGCTGGATAATAACTTCTGTTTATTTTCAGGCAGAGGAAATAGTTAATTTAGAAGTTAAGCAACAGGTTATTCCAATTCAACATTATTTACGACAACCTTCTCAACTAGTAAAAGCGATCGCAAAAAAACGTACGAAACAACTCACAAGCGAGACTAGCCTGAGATCCTTGCAGTTCAACTAATCCCATTTTTAGTAACTGGTATCCCAATACTTCTCGTTTAAGTACTAAATAGAACTGAAAATTGCAAAATTAGATTTTTGGGTTTTAACTGAAGATTGTCAATGAATCGGTTTTTTGTTCGGAAATTTAGCTTGTCTGGCAGGAATTTTTTGTGCGAGAATATCTTGAATCAATCGCGAAAAAAAAAGGTAATTGCTCAGTTTTAAGATCTTGTAAACGTCTAATGTGTATTAATTCTTGAAACCCCTGTCATTTGGTTAATTATTCGAGATTAACACTTTTTAGCAATCCCTCAAATCCTTATAGAATAAAGGTCGTTTTTAATTCACATCAGACGTCTTGTAAATCAGCAATTGCTCTTCTAATCACCTTGAGAGTACAGGTAAAACCTAAAGGAAGCCTGTGTGTGTCAATTGCAATAACGTTCAACCAAAAGAATTGCAACTATATCGTCAACGGGGCATGGTGGCACCCTCAAACCCTGGGGGATTAATTTTGTCAATCCTTTTGCTGGGTACATTTGCCAATATCTATCTCTAGCTTCTACCGTACTGTTTTTTTCGTCCACTAACTGTATATCTATCTGAAGTTTTTCTCTTAATTTTTTAGACCATTGTTTGGATGTTGTCTGATTTCCCATTACTATTTTCTCAGGGTGATATTGATTGATTAAATTATTAATAATCTCGATCGCGTTTTCACTTTTGATTACTTGATGATATAAAATTTGAGCATCATCCGTAGTCACCGCTAAACCACACTTATCTCTCCCAGGATCAAATCCGATAATCATCATTTTAATAATTGAATCATAATATTTATTGTTTTTACTTTGTGTTAACTTAATTTTAAGTTTTTACTGGTAAATTTTGTTCAGGAACATCCACAGAAGAAGAAATGGGAATTTCTTCCACTTTCGCTATTTTTTCAATGGTTAAGGAAGAAGAAAGCTGATTCCCAGAAAGTTTTTTTAATAACTTTGGTCGAGAATCGTGAAATAAATAGATTAATTTATCTTCTGGTTGCCATGGAGTATCAACTTTAATGATTTCTATTTTATCTTCTCTTTTTAAGATTAAAGGAAGAAGCTCACCATTTTCAATCAAATTTTCTAAATGTTGTTTTTGTGTTTCAAATATTTGCGATTTAATTTGTGTCTCTCCGATTAGATATTCTTTTTCTCTTAAATATTTATTCCATTTTTTCACGGATAACTGAGCAGTGAAAGGTTGGCTGATTTTTTTCTCATTACTATTAATATTGACCTCCTCACTTTGAGGATAAATAGCCAATATTTGAGGCGGTGCAAATTCTTCTGATGCCCTTTGAGTTGTCATTAAATTGACATTACCATTACTAGTAAGGGCAATTAAAGTACCTACTGATTCTATTCCCGCTTCAATTAACATTTCATCATCTAAAGCACTACTTTCAAACACAGATAAATTTTCTTGTTTGGCTTTTTCACAGGCTTCTTTATCAGAATCAATCAACACCACGGGCTCTCCCAAAAATTGAATTAATTTAGCAACTGTACGCCCCAAGGGATTACAACCAATAATCATCACTCCCGTTGCTTTATCCGTAGTAATTTTGAGTAATTTAGCTAAAAAACTGGCACTTAATCCTTGAATTACCACCGTCATGATAATCGTCAGAAAAACTAATGCTTTAATTGAACCACCACCATTAATTTGATTTTGCTCTAATAAAATGGCGAATAAAGAAGCTACTGATGCCGAGACGATACCACGAGGAGCAACCCATGATAAGAAAAATTTTTGTCGCCAATTCATACCTCCATTCCAAGTACAAATGAGAATACTCAAGGGACGAACTAAAAACATTAAAGTGAAAACAGTGAATACACTACCCCATCCTAAAGCAAAAACACTGTCGATCGATAAATCCGCAGCTAAAAGAATAAATAAGACTGAGACACCCAAAATCGTTAATTGTCCTTTAAATCTTAAGAGTAATCTTTCAGCGGGTATATCTGAAGCTTTTAAAACAATACCTGCAATTACCGTTGCCATTAAACCCGATTCACTTACTAATATTTGTGATAAACCAAAAATTCCCCAAACAAATGCTAGGGCAACTAAAAGTTTTAAATCATCGGACATAAAATTAGCTTTTTTCTGGAAAATACTCATTAACCAGCCACCTAAAAAACCAATAGCAGCACCAACTAATAGTCGTAAAGAAAGTTGATAAAGGATTACGAATTGATAGGTAATACCGACTGAATCAGAAGATTGGTTAATGATAGCATTAAATACTACTACCGCTAGAATCGCCCCCACAGGATCAATTAAAACTCCTTCCCCTTCTAATAAAGTAGCAACTCTTTTATCTACAGGTACTTGCTTTAATAAAGGCCCAACTACTGTAGGCCCTGTAACGACAATTAAGGAAGCATATAAAAAAGAAATATTCCAAGGAAATTCCGATAGCCAATGGGCAGCAATACCACCGCCAAAAAAGGTAATTAAGACACCGATAGTAATTAAATTACGAAGACTTCCTGATACTTTACCTATCTGTTTTAATTCTAAACTTAATCCACCTTCAAAAAGGATGATTGCCACTGCTAAAGAGACCAAAACTTCCAATCCTTCCCCAAAATCTTCAGGATGCAAAAAACCCAATCCATCTCTACCGAGGGCTACACCGAAAAATAATAGAATTACAATGCTCGGTTTTTTCCAAAATTCTCCTAAAACTTGAGCTGTAATACCTGCAAATACGGCAATAACAATTTGTATGGTGAGAGCAAATGATCCTTCCATAGGAATTTAGTAATTTAGATTACAGTGGGGCAAGTTGATGTTTACCACCGAAAAAGTGGTCGTTTTATAACGAATTGGCTATAAATACTTATATATCTTAACCTATTCGGCAATTTGGGTAATTACTTTTTCTTTTTTAACCTTCACCATGGATATACTCCCTTCCCGTTCTATGATTGAGTAGCTAGATGGCAAATATGTTTAATCGT
>JAALKG010000099.1 GCA_011088145.1 Cyanobacteria bacterium MH1_Bin12
GCAATCTGCTATCCTACCCCAAAATGGGAGCCAATTTTTATGAGAAAGCCTTGTTACTTCATTGGTGATAACTTTTTCTGCTGAACAATCCATGGACGATTACATTTGAAAATAGATCTATGAGATACAAGAGTATCAGCTAATTTCGGTCAGGGTTATAACTACGTTAAAATAGAAGCTTGTATTTTAAGATTAATTTTATCTTCTTACTATATAAATTTAGTGATTTTTTTAGATATACTTTTTTAATTATTAATGTCAACTGTTATATCAAGTAAACCGACAAATATTAATTTTCCTCTAACTGCGGTTATTGGACAACAAGCGATTAAAACAGCATTATTACTAGCTTCTGTTGATCCTGCTCTGGGTGGAGTTGCGATCGCAGGAAAGAGAGGTACAGCCAAATCTGTTATGGCAAGAGGAATCCATGCCTTGCTACCCCCCATTGAAATCGTGGCAGATAATCCCTTTAATTGTGATCCTGAAAACAAAGACGATTGGGATAATGACACTCTCGAACAATATGGTGATAAGAACCTTGAAGATATTCCCAAAGCTGTTATTCGAGCACCTTTTGTGCAAATACCTTTAGGAGTAACAGAAGATAGACTTCTGGGTTCAGTGGATGTAGAAGAATCGGTCAAACAAGGTGAACCTATTTTTAAACCCGGATTACTTGCTCAAGCCCATCGTGGCGTATTATATATTGACGAAATTAATCTTTTAGATGACCAAATTGCTAATCAATTATTAACGGTTTTAACCGAAGGAAGAAACAAAATAGAACGGGAAGGCATTAGTTTTTCTCATCCTTGTCAACCTTTGTTGATTGCTACTTATAACCCCGAAGAAGGTACTTTAAGAGAACATCTTTTAGATCGGATTGCGATCGCACTTAGTGCAGATGGTGTATTAGCCTTGGATGAAAGAGTTAAAGCCGTTGATCAAGTAATTGAATATAGTTCTTCTCCTCAGAAATTCTTAGGAGAATATGATGAAGATATCGATAATCTGCGAACTGAAATTATCCTTGCTAGAGAATGGTTAAAACAAGTCAAAATAAGTCCCGAACAAATTAAATACTTAGTAGAAGAAGCCGTTAGAGGTGAAGTCGAAGGACACCGTGCCGAAATTTTTGCCGTCAGAGTTGCCAAAGCCTCTGCGGCTCTTGAAGGTAGAGAACAAGTCACTGCTGATGATTTACGTAAAGCGGTGGAACTGGTGATTGTACCTCGTTGTACGGTCATCCAAACGCCTCCTGATGAAGATATGCAACCACCACCACCTCCGCCACCACCACCACAAGATCAAAGCGAGGAGGATCAAAATGACGAGGACGACGAAGATCAAGAAGAGGAGGAAGATCAAGAAGATCAACAAGAGCCACCGAGTATTCCCCAAGAGTTTGTTTTTGATATTGAAGGGGTAATTTTAGATCCTGAAGTCTTGTATTTTGCCCAACAAGCTCAACGACATGGTAAGTCTGGTTCTAGAAATTTAATTTTTTCTGACGACAGGGGACGTTATATTAAACCCATGATACCCAAGGGTAAAGTTAGAAGAATTGCTGTAGATGCGACGTTAAGAGCTGCTGCACCCTATCAAAAAACACGTCGTATCCGCAATCCAGAGCGGAATGTAATCGTCGAACAAGGAGATTTGAGGTCAAAACGTCTTGCTAGAAAAGCAGGGGCTTTAATAGTCTTTGTGGTGGATGCTTCGGGTTCGATGGCACTAAATCGAATGCAATCGGCAAAAGGTGCGGTAATGCGTTTGTTGACAGAAGCTTATGAAAATCGTGACCAAGTTGCTTTGATTCCTTTTCGTGGAGAACAGGCAGATGTATTATTGCCTCCTACTCGATCGATTACTTTAGCCCGCGCCCGTTTGGAAACTTTACCTTGTGGAGGAGGTTCACCTTTAGCCCACGGTTTAACTCAGGCTGTTCATGTGGGTTTGAATGCTCAAATGTCGGGAGATATTGGGCAGGTTGTGATTGTCGCAATCACCGATGGTAGGGGAAATATTCCGTTGGCGAAGTCTTTGGGTGATCTCATTCCTGAGGACGAAAAACCTGATATTAAAGCGGAGTTGTTAGAGATTGCGGCGAAAATTCGAGCGATGGGTATCAAGTTGTTGATGATTGATACTGAGAAGAAGTTTGTTTCTACTGGTTTTGGTAAGGAGTTGGCAAAACAAGCTGGGGGTACTTATTATCAGTTACCACAGGCAACGGATAAAGCTATTGCTAGTATGGCACGGGGTGCGATCGCAGATATGAAGTAGGATATTTATGTGGTGGATAAATTTGTATTTTGTCTGCCATATTAAAGATCAAATTGATCAATTAAAAAAATCACCTGAAAATTCGATATATAGCGTTTAGGTGATTTATAAGAATAAAAATACCATTAACCAAATATTTGAGATTTTGGGTTGAATATTATTCTGGTATATTCTTTTTCGTAAATGACCTTATTACTGTTACGAGGTACACCTTATCTTTTATAATTAGGCATTATTTGTCAATCAGGAATTTGCTATATAATCTTCTAATATCTATTTTCCCGAGTCGGTAAAAATCATTATTGTGTTAAAGATAGTTACTTCTGCTGTTGATATTTCTTCTCCATTTCCCAGTAAAATTGTCTCCTCTAATCAGTTAGATTGTTCTTCAACATCTATTACTGATTGTAAGACAAGAGCGATCGCATTAGGTAATTTTGATGGAATTCATGGAGGACATCAAAAAGTAATAGAACCTATCTTCAATAAACCATTATCAGAAGATTCTTGTCCTTGTTTAGTCACCTTTATTCCTCATCCTCAAGAATTTTTTAGTGGGCAAAAGAAAAAACTGCTTACACCTCTTTTAGAAAAATCAGCCTTATTAGAAAAATTAGGTATTGAAGAATTAATTTTACTTCCTTTCGATCGAGAATTAGCTAATTTAACTCCTGAAGATTTTGTCTTAGAAATGCTGGTTAAAAAAATTAATGCCTCTTTTATTAGTATCGGTGAAGACTTTCATTTTGGTTATAAAAGACAAGGAAATGCTCAAGACTTAAAATCGATCGCAAATAGACATAATATCAAAGTAAATATTACTACCGAAAAAAATATCTTGCTTCAAGAAAAAACCCAAAGAATTAGTAGTTCATCCATTCGTCAATGCTTAGATGAAGGAAACGTAGAGTTAGCTAATCAAATGTTAGGTCGAGAATATCAACTAATAGGTAAAGTCGTCAAAGGTAAACAATTAGGACGAACTATCGGTTTTCCCACTGCCAATTTGTCCATTCCCCCTGAAAAATTGATTCCCAAAAAAGGGGTTTATGCAGTCACAGTAAACCAAATAAGCGATCGTCATGTCAATATCCCAGCAGTGATGAATATTGGTAATCGCCCCACCGTAGCTGGTGAATATGTAACCATAGAAGTTCATCTACTAGATTGGGATGGGGATTTATATGGTCAAAATTTATTAGTCAAATTAACTCAATTTATTCGTCCAGAACAAAAATTTGCATCCCTGTCAGAACTAAAAAAACAAATTAAACTCGACTGCGAAGTCCCCCAACAAGACTGTAGATAATAAATTTTGAAGTAAAAAGACTGATTAGGTAGTAGACGTTTAATGGTTTTTGGAACAGGTTGTTTTGGAGTTGGGGAGAAACCCTATTTTGTCTGTTGTTGTCGTACGCAAATTGGAGGGAATTCAGCTTGGTAGTTTTTTTGTCCTTATATCACATAGTGTCAGTTTAAAAAAATCTTAATTATTAATTATCCCTAATGTCTCGTCCTGTTTTATACTTAGCGATTACAAATCATGGTTTTGGTCATGCGGTGCGTATGGCTTCAGTTGCCAGACAAATACAGAAGTTAAATCCCGATATATTACTTGTATTAGTAACAACCGCCCCTCGATGGTTATTAGAATCTTATATTGAGGGAGATTTTATTCATCGCTTAAAAAGTTTTGATGTCGGTGTGATTCAGTCAGATAGTTTAAATATGGACTTGTCGGCGACAGTAAATAAAATGGAAGATTATCGTCGTCGAGAGGAAGAAATTATTGCAGGGGAAGTCGAATATATCAACTGGAATCAGGTGGATTTAATTTTTGCTGATATACCGGCGATGACAGTTAAAATCGCTCAAAAAGCAGGTATTCCCTGTTGGATGATGAGCAATTTTGGTTGGGATTTTATTTATAGTGATTGGGGTAATGAATTTAAGACCCTCGTCGAATGGTTAAGTAGTTGTTACAATGGTTGCGATCGATTATTTCGTTTACCATTGGCAGAACCAATGAATAGTTTTCCTCATCAAGAAGACGTTGGTTTAACTGGTGGTATCCCCCGATATCAAGAAGAAGAATTAAGACAAAAATTATCAATAACCACCCCAAAAGAAAAGACTATTTTATTAACCTTTGGTGGCTTAGGATTAACAGCAATTCCCTATGAAAATTTAAGCAGTTTTCCTGATTGGCAATTTATTACTTTCGCTCAAAATGCACCTGATATGCCTAATCTTCTAAAAATAACAGGCAATATGTATCGTCCTGTAGACTTAATGCCTATATGTGGAAAAATAGTCTCTAAACCCGGTTTTAGTACTTTTTCTGAGAGTATGCGTTTAGATGTACCGTTAATTAGTTTGACTCGTGATGGTTTTGCGGAAGCCCAGATTTTGTTAGAAGGACTGCAAAATTATAGTTATCATCGTATCGTTAACTATCAAGATTTTTTTGATGGTGATTGGTCTTTTTTAACGCAAGATTTAATTGCTCCTTTGAGTAATCACAAAATTGAAAAATATGGTAGTGAATTTATTGCCCAAGAAATTGTTAAAGAATTGACAATTGACAGTTAACTATACTTCAATATAGAGACTTGAATCTTGGGATTTTTCTTTAGCCTTATTTCATTGTTCTGATTTAGAAAACAAATCTATTCATAAAATATCTCAACCGTATGTTGATTCTCAGAAAATGACCAAATTTAATGGGAAAGTTTTAATACCCGTGACAAATTCTAAAAAAACAAATATTTGAGAAATAATGATTAATTCACCTACTCGATTACGCCAACATATAATTAAACAAGATATTATTCCCTTTATAGGAGTATATGATGTTTTCTCAGCTGCGATCGCAGGTAAATATTTTGACGGTATATTTATCAGTGGATTTAGTTTCGCCGCTAGTTTTTATGGTTTACCAGATATCGGGTTTATTTCTTGGTCAGATATTGTCGCTTTCACCCAGAGAGTTAAAACAATTTTACCCAATCATCATATTATCGTAGATATTGACGACGGTTATGTCGATACAGAAGTTGCCTGTCATGTGGTTTCACTCTTAGAATCGATGGACATTTCTGGAATTATCATAGAAGACCAAAAACGCCCCCGCAGATGCGGACATTTTGAAGGTAAATTACTCTTAGAAGTAGATGAATTTTTAATCAAACTAAACAAAGTTCTTGCCACCAGAAAAGATTTATTTGTCATTGCCCGTACAGATGCAAGTTCAATTGATGAGATTATAGTTAGAACTGAAGCTTATAGCAATGCAGGTGCTGATGCAATTTTAGTCGATGGTATTAAAGATTTGAATGTTATTGAAATAATCAAAGAAAAAGTGGATAAACCCATTGTCTTTAATAATATTGCAGGGTGAAAATCACCCATGTGTAATTTAACTCAGTTAAAAAAAGCAGGAGTCTCTTTAGTCAATTACAGTACACCTTGTCTTTTTACTGCTCAATCTGCTTTAGAAAAAGAAATGCAGAGAATGAAAAATAATGATGCTTCTTTAATAGAAACTGATGTAAATGTAAAAAATTGTACGGAGTTGTTACTCGATAATTTAGCTCATCGTCGATAATATTTGGGATTGTAAACCTCTCCTGAAAACCTTTTCGTGGCAAAACAGAGATGAGAATTTAAAGAAAACAAATTGCAGTTTTCGATTTAAATAGGGTTTCATTCTCAATTTTCATGATTTATTTCTTCTATTAAAAACATTCTGATATAAGTGTTTAAATTAACCGCAAAAGATCTTTCTATTCATTATCATATCGATAAACAAACAACTGAATTTATTGCAGTTGATCAGATTAATTTTACAATTACTCAAGGTGAATTTGCTGTTATCGTAGGCCCTAGCGGTTGTGGTAAAACGAGTGTACTAAATGCGATCGCAGGATTATTACCCATCACCTCAGGTAGTTTGCTATTAGACGATCAATTAATTGATAGTATCAGAAAAGATTGTGCCATGGTATTTCAATCTTCGGCTTTGATGCCTTGGCGAAAAGTTATCGACAACATTGCTTATCCCTTAGAAATTAGGGGTTATAGCCGAACAAAAAGATATCAAAAAGCTCGTCAATACTTACGCTTGGTTGGATTATCTAAATTTGAGCAAAGCTTTCCTCATCAGCTTTCAGGTGGTATGCAACAAAGAGTTAATTTAGCTAGAGCATTAAATGTTGAACCTAGCTTACTATTATTAGACGAACCTTTTTCAGCATTAGATGCACTCACCAGAGAGTATATGCAAGATGAATTACAAAGAATTTGGTTAGAAACTCAAAACACAGTAGTTTATATAACTCATCTTATTGCAATACCTTCGCCAAAATAAATAGTACTAATATTCGAGAGATAACATCATCAATGTTAGCTATATCTATTGAATAAACTACTCTTTTGTTAAAATCAGTCCTCATCAGGATCATAGGTACAAACATAATTAAAATTATCTCATCAAAACCCACAAGCAATTAATATTAATCAGTAAATAGAGAAAATCTTTATGGTTTGGTACATGTACTATGAGAAGATCCCAGTTTAATGGCGAAGGTATTGTTATTGACGAAGCAATTTATTTAGCCGATAAAGTATTAGTCATGTCTGCCAGTCCAGGTACTATTAAACAAATAATTAATATAGATTTGCCTCGTCCACGACATTTAGATTTAAAATACGAGAATAAATTTAATGATTATAAAAGTCAGATTTGGAATTTATTAAAAACTGAATCAATTATCAATAATTTTTAATTATACAATGAAAAAAAAAAGCTCTTCAAGATAGATAAAAACTTTATTATTCCTTTTTTATCTTTTCTTACTTTTCTGATTTTATGGGAAAGTATTTGTAATTTAGAACTAATTAAACCTTTATTTATTAGTTCTCCTAGTCGTATATTCAAAGCTGCTATTTGGCTTTTTGAAAATGGATTTTTACACGATTTGAAAATAAGTGCGATCGAATTTTCGGTTGGTTTTTTGATTGCTATTATTTTAGGTATTCCTATGGGAATTTGTCTGGGCTGGTATAAACCTTTAGAATTGATGTTCGATCCTTTCATTTCAGCCTTATACGCAACACCTAGAGTCGCTTTATTACCTCTATTAATTTTGTGGTTAGGCATTGGGATTAAATCTAAAATTGCGGTGGTATTTTTAGGTTGTATTTTTCCTTTGCTAGTTAATACTATTACGGCGATGAAAACTCTAGAACCCACAGTAGTAAAATGTGCGAAGTCTTTTGGTGCCAATGATTTTCAGATTTTTACGACGATCGCTATACCAAGTTCTATCCCTTTTATTATTTCAGGAATGAGGCTGGCTGTGGGTAGAGGTTTAGTGGGTGTATTTGTCGGTGAATTAGTCGCTTCAACCGCTGGAGTTGGACATATGATGAGCATCGCAGGAGCAACTTTTCAAACTGATCAATTATTTGTAGGCATAATAACTTTAGCTGGTTCTGGTTATATCATGACGGAGATTTTAAAACAATTAGAAAAAAAATTCGATCGCTGGCGAAACTAATAATAAGTAATAGGTAATAGGTAATAGGTAATAGGTAATAGGTAATAAAAATTAATAAACAAAATATAATTTATTTGCTAATTATTAAACTAATACTTAATTTAAAATTTATTCACCAAGTGCAGTTTAAAAAATTACATAATCATTTAAAAATTTCTGTCATCTCTTTAGGTACTGTTTTAACATTTAATAATATTTGTTTAGCCCAAGTCAGTAATATTGACGAATATGATCCAGAATCAATAAATTCCATGAGTCAGATCAATAGTGTCTCTCAACTGCGAGATGTCTCTCCTACTGATTGGGCTTATGAGTCATTGAGAAGTTTAGTGGAACGTTATGGTTGTATTGTCGGTTATCCAGACAGAACTTTTAGAGGAAATAGAGCATGAACTCGTTATGAATTTGCCGCAGGTTTAAATGCTTGTATGCAACAAATGGAAAGATTAATTGCTCAAAGCGAAACCCTGATCAAAGAAGATATCGATAAACTACAAAGATTGGCTAAAGAATTTGAAGCCGAACTAGCAACTTTAGGAACGAGAGTTGATAACCTAGAAGGCAGAGTTGCCTTCCTCGAAGATCATCAATTTTCTACGACGACAACTTTGAGAGGGGAAGTTATCATCAGTCCGGCGGTAGCTTTTGGCAGTAGAACAAAAGCCGATAGTGATGATTCATTAGATGATCAAGTTACTCTCAGTTATCGTACTCGTTTAAACTTAAATACTAGTTTTACTGGCAAAGATCGTTTGAAAGTTCGTTTTATCCTAGTAGTGAAGTTAATTTCTCAGGAAGTACCGGTAGTGATTTAGCTAAACGTCCTTTTGGAAGGGTTGCCACCAGTGGTTTAAGAGTCGGCTTGCAAGGTGATTGGCGAGTAACTAAAAACATTGCAGTTGCAGGATGGGCAGGTTACGTGAATGCTGAAGCGAAAGATGGTATTAATGAAAATAATAAAGCAGATATTTGGAATTGGTCTGCCAATATCGCTTTTTTAGATTTAGCCAAAGAAGGTGATGTATTTGCGATCGCAGGTGGTATGCCTCCTAAAGCAACCGATATTGAGGGTGCATCTGCGGATAAAGACACTTCTTATATTATTGAAGCTTTATATCGTTATCCTCTAAAGGATAATATTACTATCACCCCTGGATTTTATGTGATTTTAAATTCTAACCACAATTCTGATAACGATACCATTTGGGTAGGGGCAATTCGGACAACTTTTAAATTTTAATCTAAAACTTCAATGTTAAAAGATAAAACTTTAACTCAAAATTGAACTGAGTCGATTTGAATGGACTTTCTCTATTAGCCGTAAAATTGATTTTACGGTGGGATATAAGCTATCTTAACAATGTACAATTGACAATTACCTCTATCGCAATCCTAAACCGCCAGCGATTGAAATCGCTGTCTAATAATCAAAGTCGGTTGTACCGACTATATATAATGTCTAATGTGTATTGATTCTTGAAACCCTTATAATTTGGTTAATTATTTGCAATTGACACTTTTTGACGATTACTGAAATCCTTATATAATAAAACAGATTTCAACTAACATTAACATTACTGGAACCTCGATGAGAACTCCCACTACCGTTGCTAAAGCTACCCCTGAATTTAAGCCAAATAACATGACAGCAGTGGCAATAGCGACTTCAAAATGATTACTTGCCCCAATTAAAGCCGCAGGAGCAGCATCTTCATAAGATATCTTGAGCTTTAAACCAGCAACGTAGGTAATCAGAAAGATAAAATTGGTTTGAATGAATAAAGGAACAGCAATCACAATAATATGCAGGGGATTATTGACAATCAGTTCACCTTTAAAGGCAAAGAGTAAAACTAACGTCAACAGTAAAGCAGAAATGGCAATGGGGCTAAGATAATGCAAAAATTTCTCCTCAAACCATTCCCTTCCTTTGTATTTGAAAATCCAGTGGTGGCTATAAATTCCCGCAGCTAAAGGCAAACCGACGTAGATTAACACCGATAGTACGATAGTTTGCCAAGGTACCACTAAATTATTAGCAGACAGCAGCCATTTTCCCAAAGGAGCATAGAGAAATAACATGATTAGGGAATTGACTGCAATCATCATTAAGGTATGTCCCTGATTACTGTAGGAAAGGTATCCCCACATCAAGACCATCGCTGTACAGGGGGCAATTCCCAAGAGAATACAACCAGCAATGTAGGAATTAGCTAAGGTAACTTCCGTGCCGCGAATAATTTCGGTAGACCTCAACAGCTTTTTTGACTTT
>JAALKG010000100.1 GCA_011088145.1 Cyanobacteria bacterium MH1_Bin12
CATCTGCTTTGGGTTTTCCCGGTTGCAAGTAATGGGCTATTTCCTTGATTGCCACGGTGTTAATTTGTAAGTCCCTCTTTCTCCTGTTTTTTCAGGTTACCATCTACAGAATAAGTCTTATAGTTTATACTTGACTCTATTTCGCCCTCTAAATCCCCCAACTTTGAGGGATTTTAAACTCTTTTCTTGCTCTAAAATTGAGGGCTAGAGGGGCAGAAATACGATATTTTTTTCATCGAAATCCCCTCAGTCGTAATAACAGATAGGGTTGAACTATGTAACGGCATAAGCAACATTTAAAGCCCAAATAATTAAGCCGACAATACTTCCGAGAATAACAGCGGCAGAAATACCAACGATAATGGGTTGATCTGCACCGTCAAATTTCATGATCCCACGATTTAAATCAGACATAAATATTTTTTATTTTCAATATAGTATTCCTTAATTTATAGGTTAACTTAAAAAAGCAAGTCTCGATCGAATCTGAGAGAAAATTAAATCTTCTTAACCTATACCCATTTGGTTTCAAACATTCCCTAGCCTCCTCCTTAAGAAGGTGAACAGAAAGGGGATAAGGAGGATTTCGGGGCATACTCAGTGACTTTAAATAAAAGCTTTAGAAGTCCAAGTACCATGAAAACCGTGAGGAATATGATGGCTCAGATGTAACTTTGCCACAACTTGATTTATATCCTGAGCAGATAAAATAGCTAAATAAGATTTATTGGTAGAAGAATCATAAACCAAAGAAACAAGCCAACCATCATCTTCTCCATTCTTCTCGGGATGAGGTACAAATATTGGTTCTCCTGCAAATGCTGTGGGTGAAGGGTTCCATACTTGTGTTGCTTCTCCTGTTAAATCCAGCTTGATGATATTTTGTAAAGGCCCACCACCGTTATTATTATCAGTAACATTCATGTAAATATAACGATTTTCTTTGCCTACCCAATTAGGATGAACACAAGGAAATTCACAGCCTCGATTATCTAATTTTTCTCTAGTAACTTTTGGGGATGTTAAAGAAACTTTAAACTGATAAAGATTACTGGTTGGGAATTTATCGTATGCTATTTTACTCATATCTGAATTTTCCTGTGTCATTTGTGGATAAACATCCGAACAACATGATTGAAAATAAATATGATCATCTTTTTCCCAAGCATTTCCATGATGAAAACCAAAAAACGAATCCCCTTCAATAATATTCATTTGGTTATCTTCATGACGAGAAATAACAATTATTTTGGCTGGTTTGTTTTTATCAAAACCAAAACATTGTTCAATACTCTGAAAACCGAATAAAAACGGTAAAGCACCAATTTTAAAAGGATGCTGAATGAAAATATAATAGTTAGGGGTAATCAGCATATCGTGTAAAAAAGCAAACCCTTCCATGGGAAAAGATTTTTCCTTCAGTTTATTACCATTTTTATCTAATTCCCAAATTACTAATTGCTGATTAGTTATTCCTTGTACCCCAAAATTTACCAACACATCATCGATAATTTTGGGATGGGCAGAAAAGGATTTATTGGGATCTAATAAACCATTTAGATCATCTAATCCAATAGTTTCTAACGTCTGGGGATTAAGTTGATGAGGTTTTCCTCCTTCCCACATTGCTAACAGTTTATCTCCCCAATGTAAAACATTAGTGTTGGCTGCATTTTTAAATTTGATATCAAATATATTCGCTAAAAATCCCCCTGGTTTTTGAGTGCCAAAACCTCGATAAAGAATTTTACCTGCTTTTTTTTCTGCTAGATATCCTTCGGTGCGCACATAAGAATTTTGGAAGTAGGCTTTTCCTTGAGAAAAAGCGATACGGCATATCATGCCATCTCCATCAAATATATGCCCAAATTTTTGTCCATTCACTTCAAATTTTCCGGGCCCATTCCTAAAAATGGTGCCTTCTAGCTCATGGGGTATTTCTCCTTCTATATTTTCAATCTCATAATTATATTCATTCAGTTGAGATTTATAACCTTCCGCCCAATTTTTGATTAAAGTCTGTTTATCGGAAGTTGTTAAATTCATAACTGGTTGTTCTAAATCTTGCATAGTAATTTTTCTTAAAATAGCTTAATATTTATTTACATTCTTTCTTTAATTATAAGTGTCATTTAACTCACTGTGGCAAGTGTTGGTTTTGCGAATGATCACTTATTTGTTTAATTTTGAAAATTTATCTATCTTATTCTATCTATCAGGGAAAATGCGATCGCATTTTTATAGTTTTTGTCATGGGATTAAACAAGTATAAATGAGTGAATTTATTGACAATCAAAAGTAAAACAGAGTACACAAGGTTTTGTTTTCAGAGTTTTGAATTGACATAGCACAGAATGGGTTGATTAGGACATTAATGATTTTTTGAAAGTATTGCTATATCCAGATTTGAACTTTTGTCTTTTGTCCCTTGTCCCTTGTCCTTTACTATAGTTATGAAGATAACAGGCAGAATGTAAGTTAAAATGAAAATTAAATTTTGTTTTAAAAATTAATAAATAATCAAAAAAATTAATATTTCCATACCATGCAAAATCGTTTTATAAATAAAATTGCTGTTATTTTAAGTATTTGTTTAATATCTGTTGCCAGCTGGATATTAACTCCATATTCGTCAGCCACTGCGGTTAACAATCCTGAACTTTTACCAGCAGAAGTAACTCCTGTAGTTGATTTAGCTAATTACATACCAGAGTTACAGGAACAATCTTTAATAGAAACAATAGAAAAATTTGAAGTCGAAACAGGATGGAAACTTAGAGTTTTAACTCAATATGAAAAATCTCCGGGAAGAGCAGTAATTAAATTTTGGGATTTAGATAATCAAAGTGTTTTGTTAGTTGCCGATGGCAAAGGTGGAAATATATTAGCTTTTAGCGTTGGTGATGACGTTTATGATTTATTACCTCGTACTTTTTGGATTGAATTACAAACCAGATTTGGTAATATGTATTATGTTAGAGACAATGGTGAAAACAATGCGATCGTCACAGCCATGGATACTGTCAAAAATTGTTTAGCAAAGGGAGGATGCCTTGTTGTACCCGGATTACCACAAGAACAATGGATCTTAACTTTAGTGACATCTATTGTTGGTGGAGTAATTTTTGGTTTAGCGGGATTACCCCGAAAAGAAGGACAAGTTTTTGCATGGCAATGGGTATTAATTATTTCTCCTCTATGGGGTATTCTCTTCCTCGCTTTTGGTATGGGGCCCGTCTTAACCCGTACTTCTGATTGGCTACCGATATTTCGTAACGTCATCGGTTTTGTCTTAGGTGCTTTAGTTGCCTATTTCTCACCCATAGTGAACCAGCAAAATACTTCTGAAACTTAAATCAAATTTTGTTCATTCACTAAAGTCATCTAACTGTTCAACCTCTCAATTTGTCAGAGAGGTTAAAATTTTACTAATATAAAAAAATACCATTTTTAACTTCAAGTCAGCATAATTATTTATGAGAATAAATTGATGGAATGGAATATTTTAACGGCACAAAATCTAGCTATTATTGAGCGGAAAGTTAATAGCCAATCTTTTTCTCCTGCACAATACGAAATAGTTCGTCGTCTAATTTATGGAACTGCTGATTTTGAATATCAATCGATAATTAGTTTTCTCCATGAACCTTTACATTCGGGAGGAGCTGCATTATCAGCAAGAGTACCCATTTTAGTTGATACTGCGATTATTCAAGCAGGAATTAACGATCTTTTACAAGAAACTTTTCTTAATCCGATTTATTGTTTAGATCATATTGCTTTACCCAGTGGATTACCATCAACAAAATCTAAGGTTTGGCAAACTGTGGCTCGTTGTCATCCTGCGGGGATTTATATTATTGGAAGTAATGCTTTAATGTTGTTATCTTTATTGGATTTAATTGAAGCAGGACAAATTAAGCCGAGTTTGATTATTGCGACTCCTGCTGCTTTTATCGGTAAGGAAATGATGAATAATCGTTTAAAAAACTGTTCTGTTGCTCAAATTCGGATTGATAATAGTAAAGGTGGAATAGCAAGTGCGATCGCAATTTTTTAAAGTTTAGTAGAATTAGCTTGGATTGCCAAACATCAAAGATTAATGAGTTAATCAAATAAATCATTAACTGTTTAATGAGTCTTACTGTAGATAAATGATAAATTGATTGCTTCCAAGCTTACTTGTTCATACAAGCACTAATTAGGTGAAACCCATAAAAGAGTTTGACCATATTCCACTGGTTCGCCATTTTCCACAGCTATTTCCACTACCTTACCTGAAATTTCAGCTTCAATTTCATTCATTAATTTCATGGCTTCGATAATACAGACGACTTGTCCATTGGAAACACTATCACCAATTTCAACAAAAGATGATTCTCCGGGGGCTGAAGAACGATAAAATGTACCGACCATGGGAGAAGTTATTGCCAGTAAATTATCTGCTTTTTGATTAACAGATTTTTCTTCTGAGGTGACAGTAGGTTGACCTGCCTGCACTTCTATGGGTTTTGATATTTCTACGGGAGTTTGTGCCACAGGGGTAGCAGAAGCGATAGTATAAGTGGCATTAGTAATTTCAGGACTGGGTTTTTGTAATTTTAGTTCAAAATCCCCTTCCTTAATCGTTAATTCAGATATATCCGTTTTAGCGATCGCTTCGATAAATTCTCGTAATTGATTAAAATCTATTGGCACTGTTAAATACGCTAATATATGATTGACATTCTACCAGATAAATCTAAGTAGAATATGAGTGAGAATGCTCTAATTAGGCTAAAGCCATAATTATCACTTAAGCATAACAACAATTGTCAATTGTCCATTGTCAATTGTCAATTACCTTTATGATTCTCTTCCTAAATAGTTATCATTTCTAGTATCAACTTTAACTTTCTCTCCAATGGAGATAAATAAAGGAACCATAATTTGAGCTCCAGTTTCAAGAATGGCAGGTTTAGTTCCACCAGTGGCAGTATCGCCCTTGACACCGGGATCTGTTTCGGCTATTTCTAGGATTACCGATGTAGGCAATTCAACATCTAAAATAGCATCATTCCAGAACAAAATATTAACTTCCATTTCCTCTTTAAGATATTTCGCTTTATCCCCAACTTGGTCTTCATTTAAGCGAGATTCTTCAAAGGTTTCCATATCCATAAAGACAAATTGATCACCCTCTTTATAGGTATGTTGCATTGTGCGTTTGTCTAAGTTAGCTTGAGGTACTGTTTCACCTGCACGAAAAGTCTTTTCAATCACACTACCTGTTTGGGCATTTTTTAACTTAGTACGGACAAATGCTGAACCTTTACCTGGTTTTACGTGTAAAAATTCTACTACTCGCCACACACCACCATCTAACTCAATTGAGACACCTGAGCGAAAATCATTACTGGAAATCATAGAAATCTATACTCTTCAATATGTTTGTTTTAATAATTAGATTCCACACTTGGGATGAAGTGCAATGGCCACGAGGGGATTTTACTTCCCCAATTAAAGGTAGCTTGGAAGGTTTAACTAAACTTTCACTATATATGCCTAATATTCTAGTATTACAACTAGTTATGAGGTTTTTAAATGCCGCACTTCCTGCGGTATTAATTTTATCCTGAGATTATTAGGAAAACTTTTAAAAAATTTGTCTTGCCCATTATCAGTAATAAAATACCACAACCATATTCTCTTAAAATGGAACTAATGACAAGTAGATGGACAATTAATAATTAATAATTAATAATTGATCATTGATTATTAATTAAGCTAATTTTATGAAAATCCGCCGTCAACAGCCTTCTAAACCAGTTCCAATTGAGAGTTTACAATATCAAGTTAATGTCCCTGATGGTGAACCTAATAATATTTTAGAAAAAATTATTTGGTATAAAGAACAAGAAATACAAAAACAAAGAGAGAAAACTCCATTATTAGAATTACGTCGCCAATTAAATGCTTTATCGAATCAACCTCTTGATTTTGTTTCTGCCTTACTTCATAGTGATAATCAACCCGCTTTGATTGCTGAGGTAAAAAAAGCTTCTCCTAGTAAAGGAGTTATTAAGGCTGATTTTGACCCTGTTGAGATCGCAACATCTTATCAAAAAGGTGGTGCTGCTTGTTTATCAGTTTTAACCGATAGTAAATTTTTCCAAGGCAGTTTTGAAAATTTAAGTAAAGTCAGACAAGCCGTTGACATACCCTTATTATGTAAAGAATTTATTCTTTACCCCTACCAAATATATTTAGCCAGATTAAATGGTGCCGATGCAGTTTTATTAATTGCCGCTATCTTAAAAGATGTTGATTTAGGATACTTTTTAAAAATTATCAAGAGTTTGGGCATGACAGCCTTGATTGAAGTCCATACCTTAGAAGAATTAGATCGAGTTTTAACCGTTGATGGAGTTAAATTAGTTGGTATTAACAATCGTAATTTAGAAGATTTTACCGTTGACTTGAATAATACCAAAGAGATTTTGTCTGCTCGCCAACAAGAATTATCTGCCAAAAATATCACCGTTGTGAGTGAATCAGGTTTGCACACCAAAGATGACCTGAATTTTGTGCAATCGGCTGGTGCAAAGGCAGTATTAATTGGTGAATCCTTAGTTAAGCAAGATGATTTAACCTTGGCAATTCGTAACTTATATCAATACTAAAAATCCCAATCCTCATCATCCCAGTCTTCATCATAATCATTTCGAGGTGAAGACTTTTCAGGAGAAGCCGAAGGGATAACTCGGAAAGGGGCATCATAAATATTATCTTTTGGAATCACAGAATTCTTTTTCCTCACGGGTTTTTGTTGCCTTTGTTCCTCATGTTGAACTGAAGAAGAGGGTACATAAGGTTGTTTAAATTCAGTTTTTTCTTTAGATTGATAGGAATATAAAGAGGGTTCACGACTTTTTAGCAATGATGGTGCAGGATTATTATCTACAGGAGGTTTTTCTTCTGGGGAAGAAAATTGACTATCTCGAATCGTTTGCCTCGGATTTTCTGGTTCTATTTCTGGAGAATCAACTGTTGTTTTTTCAACTTCGATAACTTCTTTGGGCAATGGTGAATTATTAATGTCATCAAAAGAGTTTTTGTTGACAATAACATCTTCTTGATCAAATTGTTCTTGATCACGAGTAATATTTCTGTTGGTTGGTTTATTCCTCGAAGGAGAAGCAAATGTATTTTCCTGTGGTGTTACTTTTTCCCTTACCGATGGAGAAACAGAAGGGGTATAAAAATCATCTTCAGATGGAAAAGAACGATAATTATTGGGCTGAGGAGGAGTAGAAAAAGATTGATTATAATTATTTTTGGGAGCAGAAGTTTTGGTTAAAAGTTGAATTAGCAAACTAGATATCATTCCCGCCAACAGACTCAAGCTCATCCAAATAGATAACGGTAAAGAAAGTGACTTAAATCCCCAAAAAACCAAAGAAATCGACTGTAAATTTTGGAATGAGAATACGATCACAAAGACTAAAATGATTAATAACAGTAAGGATTTGAATCCCATCTTTTCTTTAGTTATTCTAACTTTACTCTAACATCACTATGATATCATCGTCTGTAAAACAATTTACAATTGACAATTAATAAGAGTATGTCTTGCTGTTAAGTGCTGAACTGTTCACTCTACATAGAATATCAGCTATAGTTGCTCAACTTATTTCGATATAAAAACAAAATATTAGCATTTTTACTGTTCAATGTTCTCTAATTTTTGTTGCATTTCCTTTGCACGTAAAGTGATAGCATTCCAATCTTCTGTTGCTAATAAATCAGGAGGAAACAAATCAGTTGCTAAACCAATACCAACTGCACCGTTTTTAATAAAATCCTCGGCATTATCGAAACGTACTCCACCTGTGGGGATAAGTTTGAGATGAGGAGTCGGAGCGAGAATATTTTTGAGGTAATCAACTCCTCCCATTGATTTTATGGGAAATACTTTTACTGTTTTCGCTCCATAATTAAAGGCATTGATAATCTCTGTAGGAGATAATGCACCGGGAATAAAAGGTATATCACGACTATGGGCAAAGTCAATTAATTCTGATGATAAATGAGGACTAAAAGCAAATTGTATCCCCGATTCGATCGCATTTTTGAGATCCTTGATTGATAAAATAGTACCTACGCCAATATAACAATCAGGTAATTCTTTCCTCAAACGTTTTACCAAAACCAGAGGTTGTTGACTATTCCAAGTAATTTCAATTAATTTAACACCTCCTTTAGCAACAGCGTGAGCCATTTTGATGCCAAGGGCAACATTCTCAGCTCTGATAACAGCAATGAGGCGATATTTACTCACGATGGATAGCCAACTGTCTAACATTAATTAATTCTCAAATAAGAAATAATTATACTCCCTCCAAGTTAAGCTTGTACTGGCTTTTTGTCTTCTTGTTCATTTTCGCTTCATTAATTTGTCCTCTAATTAATCTTACCTATTTACAACGAGTTGGGTAACTTCAGAAAAAGAATAGAGACGTTAACATTTAACGTCTCTATAAAGAATGAAAATTAGATTTTGTCAACTTTTTAATTTAGTTAGAAATAAAACTATCCATTTTATAATTACTTATTTTTTCTTTACATTCATGTACCGATTGACGTTCTCTCATGGCTTCAACTAAAGCTAAATATGATTCTTTATTTTCTTCAATAATAGTTTTAGCTTGTAAAATTGACGATCGCTGCTTAGTATCATATTGAGTAGGATTAAAACCTACATCACCATAAATAGAACGAAATATTTGTTTGTCTTCCTCTCCACCTCGACTATGTTCGTAAATAGTTTTTTCAGCAGCAATTCCCGCCATTAAAACCACACCAAAATGTTCCATGGTAGAATTCAAATCTTTCAAATCTTGAGGCCTATCCTTTAAAAAACCAGTATCAAAGACAACACCTCCACAAGCAGGATTGTTAATATTAATATTTACTTTGAAAGCTTCCCAAGGAGTTAAAGTGTAACTAACAATGGGTATCTCGTATAAATGAGCAAGCAGAAAATGTCCTGCTTCGTGATAGATAATTCTTTCTTTTTGTTCTTTCGAGGCAAATAAATTGATGAATAAATTAACTCCTTGACTTTGCCAAGATAAAGTATCCACCGTGATTAAACCCAAAGCCACAAAAGTTATCGTTGCAGGAATAAAAGGGGAAATGTGAAATATAGGGCCGAGTAAAACAGTAAGAGTAATGGTAAAAATACCAATTGCTAATATATTTAAACCTGTATCTTCTTCCATTGTTGCTATTTAATAATTTTTTTGATTTCTTTTGTGTAACATAGATTGATATATAGTACGTTAATATCCACAATAATATTTGGTCTATATCGTGTTTTTCAAAAATATCTAACGTAATCCAATTCAATATGAAATTTTCTAGAAAATACGAGTAATGTTTTTAGCTAATGATATCAAGAATGTAAATTCAAAAAAAAATGCAGTTACTATTTCTCGAAAGATTTTAAACCATTCTAATTGTGACTCAACTCTTGAATTATCTTATGTTTCGTACTTAACAGGAAAACATAAAAAGTACTTATCAAAAAAAATTAATGCCTGGTTAATTGCTTTTAAACTAAGAATACCAGAAGATCATATTTGTGATCCCGATTTAATATGGGTTGAATTGTATCCCGAACTTGGAGAGTTTCATATTCCTTATATTTTCTAAAAGTGTAATCGTTCTTTTTTCCATTTGTCTATAACTTAAACACAAACCCGTTTTCAGCAACACAAATATAAAGCTTGAGACTTTGTTGCATAATCAGAAAACGGGTTTTTTAATGTCAACTGTCAATTATCAATTATCTAAGCAAAACCTTCGATAACGGGGTGGAAGAAAAAAGCTAAAGCAATGATGGCATAAGTTGCTAACAGTAAAACGCCTTCTAACCAATTGGAGTTCCCATCAGAACTAATAGAGTTAGCAATTAAAACTGATACTGCCACTGCTACTAACTCAAAAGGATTAAAGTTTAAATCCATTGGTTGACCAATTATCCAACCACCGATGACTAATACTGGTGCTACAATTGACATCCTCCCAGCGTCGGAGACGCGGGATTCCTAAGAAATCTAGAGGT
>JAALKG010000101.1 GCA_011088145.1 Cyanobacteria bacterium MH1_Bin12
TAGGGGTATATTCTATCTTGTTTTAAGTTCTAATTGATGACACGCCCTAGTTTTCAAAATAGATGAGATTTATCTAAATTTAGCCAAAATGAATAGAATACCTAAACTAATCCAATTCTAAATGTCCCACAACCATTGCAGTAAAAGCAAAAGCAACAACTAAAGGCATAGGAGAATGAAAAAAATAACTAGAAAATACACTCATCAGACTGATGATTATAGCAATAAACATCCATGTTTTCTCTTGGTCAGTCAGTCCTTTACTGGCTTTTATTTCCATCAAAATCTCTTTTGATATTGGCAAAGGCATAACTGCATGAGGAGGAAATCCCCAATAATCTTGACTTTCTAAAAACAAATCACTCCAATTATTATTATCACACCACTCTTGAATCCAATCATCAGAAAAATGTTTCATTCGTTATCTAAATAATCACTATTTGTTCAGGTTATCAAATCTTTTTTGTAAGTAATCTTATTTGTTTATTAAATGTAATATTTATAATTTTCATAAATCAATCTGTTTTGCGATGTTACTTTAATTAAAGATTTCAGAATTTATTTAAATATAGAGATCAGATTTCTCATCAGTTACACATTTTATCTTTTTTAACTAAATTATTGGCTCTAAAATTTATAATGGACATTATCAAATAAGCAACAGAATTAGAGTCAGTCATTGTGAATCAACCCAGTCGCAAATCCGAAAATATTCTCATTGAGGCATCAGATAATAAAACTTCTATAGAACGTTTAGAAGAAATTTATCAAAATTATCAGCCTAAAAAAATTAAAAGAGCTTTAGCCCGTAATCCTAATACACCTTTACATATATTAATCTCATTAAGCGAACATTTTCCTGCTCCATTTTTAGAAAATCCTATTTTAGATTCATCTTTATTAAGTGATAATAATTTTTTATTACAAATACCAAAAACAGCTCTGATTAATATTTTAAAAGTTGCTGAATCTCCTCCAGAATTTGTTTTATTTGCTTTAAATAATTATCCAGAAACAGATATTTTAACCACAGTGATTACCCATCATAATTCACTCTGGAATGAATGGATTAAAAATAATGGAAATTTGAGTGGAGCAGATTTCACTGGTGCAGATTTCACTGGTGTCTCTTTTATTCATGGTAATTTAAGTGGTGCATCTTTGAATAAGAGTAAATTAAATGGTGCTTATTTAATTCAAGCTAAATTAAATGGTGCGTCTTTAACTGATGCTGATTTGAGTAGTGCTTATTTGATTGATGCTTCTTTAATTAATGCTAAGTTGATTAATACCAATTTGAAAAATATTAATTTAATGGGTGCTGATTTACGCAATGCTGATTTACGCAATGCTGATTTACGCAATGCTAATTTAGAAAATGCTAATTTAAGGGATGCTAATTTGACCAACGCAAATCTAAAGGGGGCTAATTTACAAGGAGTAAAAATAAATGATAATACAAAAATAGATAATATTGCTAAGTTAAAACTGTGAAAAAAATGCGATCGTCAATATTTTATTCTTAGTTATATTTCTAATCTATATTGATCATTGTTGATCAAATAGTTGAATTATTGATAAATATAAATAGAAAATCAGTTAATTATAGATATAAAGAAAAAGAGGTAAAATATCATAGACATAAAATTAGTTAGAAGGTTTTAGATGGATACATTATCAGCAATCAAAGAAAGAAGATCAATCAAACATTATGATGCGAATCATCAAATGACAGAAACAGAAATTAATACTTTGATGGAATATACTCTTCTTTCTCCAACCTCTTTTAATATGCAAAATTGGCGGTTTTTGGTAGTAAAAGATCAACAGATTAAAGACAAGTTGAAAGCAGCTTCTTTTAATCAATCTCAAGTTTCCGATGCTTCGATTGTCGTTTTAATTTGTGGTGACTTAAATGCTTGGGCAAAAGAACCTGCTAGATATTGGCGTAATGCTCCAGAAGCGGTTCAAAATCAAATTGTACCAATGATTGGTGGTTTTTACGGAAAAAATGAACAATTGCAAAGAGATGAAGCAATGCGTTCGGCTGGGATTGCAGGACAGACTATTATGTTAGCCGCTAAAGCGATGGGCTATGACAGTTGTCCGATGATTGGTTTTAATCCCCAGCAAGTTGCCCAAATTGTCAATCTACCTGAAGATTGTGTTTTAGGTTTTATGGTTGTTGTTGGTAAGGCTACTGAATCGGCAAAAGAACGTTCTGGACAATTAGATATATCTGAGGTTGTTTTTTATGATCAATTTTAGTTTTTAGGCTACTTTTTAGAGATATTATATTTAATGTCTCTAAAATTAAATTATGACTGATCGAATATATTATTTTAAATACAAAATATATTTTAATTTATGCAGAAAAAACAGTCTTGGTTAACAGAAATTTGTAAGGATAAGAATTTTCTCAAAATCATCCATATTACTGAAAATTTAGTTTCTAAAATATTATCGAGCGCACTTATTATCGTTATATTTGTTTCTATTTTTGATTTAATTATAGTTTTATGGAATGATTTATTTTCCAGAGAACCTAATGGATTTTTTAATATCACTTTAATCGAAATTTTTGGTTTTTTCTTAAATATTTTAATTGCTCTGGAACTACTAGAAAATATCACTGTTTATCTCAAAAAACATGTAGTTCAACTTGAATTGGTTCTAACGACAGCTTTAATAGCAATTGCCAGAAAAATAATTATTTTTGATACTAGTAAATTTGACAAAATTGATTTAATGGCTTTGGGTTTTGCAACTCTTTGTTTAGCTGGAGGCTACTGGTTAGTTCATTACACTCATCATTATAGAAGAAAATAAAATTAACAATTAACAATTAACAATTAATAATTGGTGCGTTAAAATACGATAACGCACCTTTATTGTGAAAATAGAAAAAAAAGTATACCGCACCTATACCTCCCAATACTTCTCGTTTAAGCACTAAACAGAGTTGAAAACTGCAAAATTAGATTTTTGGGTTTTAACTGAAGATTGTCGATGAATCGGTTTTTTGTTCGGAAATTTAGAACGAGTTTTCTTCACCACTCTGGGATTATTCCTATCTTGTCTGGCAGGAATTTTTTGTGCGAGAATATCTTGAATCAATGGGTACGACCTGATTTTGATGTTTAAATAAAAGACATAAATCCTTTGTTTTACAAGGTATTGATCAATTTATTAAATAAGACAATACTTTAGCTGATTTTATGTATCAACAGTCTCTAAAAGCCTTTTACATATTGAATTACAGTCCTCAATGTATCGTATAAAGGTCGCACCCGAATCAATTGCGAAAAAAAGTGGGCATTTTCGATTCCTTTTTTTCTTTCCTCATTAATCAATCAGGAACAAATACCCACCTTACTATTCAACTGAGTTTTGGTACGATGAATTATCAATTTTCCTAGTAACTAATATTTGTTATCCAAAACAAACGTTAAACCCCTTACAGCCTATCTTAAGAAAAGCATTATTGTCACTCCTGAAGGTATAATTTTCTTAAAATTCGAGTTAATAGTTCTTTTATGGCAAGGGTAAAACTAAATCAAATCGCTCGTACTTTTAATCAAGTCAAAGTAATTTCTGATATAAGTTTTGAAGTACCATTGGGTGAGTTTTGGGTTTTAGTAGGTCCTTCAGGTTGTGGTAAATCGACTATCTTGAGGATAATTGCGGGTTTGGAATCAGCACAAGAGGGTCGTATTTATTTTGATAACATCTTGATGAATGATATACCTGCTCGCGATCGAGATGTGGCGATGGTATTTCAAAATTATGCTTTGTATCCTCACATGTCCGTTGCGGAAAATTTGGGTTTTGGTTTGAAAATGCGTGGCGATAAAAAAGCGATCATTGAACAAAAAGTAGAATCAGTGGCCCAAATGCTTGAGCTTGATCATTTATTAGATCGTCAACCCAAAGCTTTATCTGGTGGACAACAACAGCGAGTGGCTTTAGGTAGAGCAATTATTCGTCAACCTAAAGTGTTTTTGTTAGATGAACCGTTGTCTAATTTAGATGCTAAATTAAGAGACCAAACCCGTACCGAATTAAAGAAATTACATAGTAAGGTGGGCATTACGACGATTTATGTGACTCACGATCAAGTTGAAGCAATGACTTTAGGCGATCGCATTGTTATTTTAGATCAAGGTCAAATTCAACAAATAGGCACACCAGCAGAAGTTTACCATAATCCAGCAAATCCTATGGTGGCAACTTTTTTAGGTACTCCACCGATGAATATTATTCCCGTTAGTTATCATAATGATCGTTTTTGGATTAATGAACAATTGTCGATCGAAATACCAACGGAATTTAATCAAAAAATTGATTCTCAAAATGGACAAGGCTGGGATTTAGGAATTCGCCCTGAGCATATTAACTTAGTGAATAATGATTCCAAGAAGAAAAATCATGATGATGATAATATAATTTTAGCCTCTGTGGATATCATTGAACCTCTGGGAAAAGAAATTTTAATTACTGTCATAATTATCGATTCAGAATTTAGTCTTAATTTACTAATACCCTCACAGTGGCAAGGAAAAAGAAAAGACATAATTAAACTTCAATTAGATTTAAAGCAACTATGTCTGTTTGAACCTATGACAGGAGAAAGAATTATCTGAGGGAATTTTTGAAAATGAAAATACCAATTATTAAAGACAAGGTAATAGGTAGTAGGTTTTGATTATTTTTAACAAAACTGGTACTTTTTTTATAGAAATATTCTGAGTTCAAAGTTCAGAGTTCTACCAAAGTTTTTGCCACCAAGGACGATTATCACTAGGGCGTGTCATCAATTAAGGAATGAGGATTTAATTATTGAGTAAAGTTATGTAGATTTTGGTCGGGCTACATAATTCCATTGAGGGAGATATTCATCAAAAAGGATCTTCATATTTTGTTTGAAGTCTTGAGCTACTGTTTTTCCTGTTTCATAGACTTTATCAATTATAGAGGAAAATACTTTTAATCCTGAACGAGTTTTTGCTTTTGCCATTAACTTTTTTACCGTTTCATGACTATCAAAAATTACTCCTGTACAAGCACGGGTAATATGAGGAAATAAGCGATGTTCAATGGGGTTATATTTGGAAGTATAAGGAGGATAATGAGCAATTCTGATTTCGATTCCTAATTCTGGAGATAGTTTCCACAATGCCTCTTTAAATAAGTAGGAACGAGAACTGTTACTTCCTCCTCCATCACATAAAATTAAAATAGAAGTGGCAAACGGGTAAAGTCTCGAGTTACTTTTTCACGGAAAGGATGACGAATAACATAGCGTCCTTGAAAAAGTTGTTGATTACTCGTATTTTGGAATTTCAAGTCTTCAGGAAAATTACGACGATCGTATCTAACGTGTAATCTGGTAATAAATAGATTATTACGAGGTCTGATCATATTATTAGAAGGAGAATTGGACCAAAAAACTCCCGCATCTTTTAACTCTTGAGGGTTAAGAGGTTGAGCAGAACAAGGATCGCAGTTTGCCATATTCCATGCGTATTCTACAAAAGCAACTTTTTTACCTTCTCTTTCATAGCTACGGCGAAACATAGATTTATAAAAATCAGCAAATTCTCCTTTGACATGTTCTGGAACATCTACATTAGAAGGAACTTTAACTGTTCGATAATTAGTTAACTCCACTTGTCCTTCAGGAGAGATTAAATAAACAATCAAGTCTTGCTCTTTTTTGCTGTTAATCATCCCTAAGCGTATGGGCAACATAAATTTTGGTGATTCGTAAGCAATCATTAAAGGGCGTAGAGATTGATATTGTGATTTGTTTAATTCTTGTAAGTTGACTTTGGCAACAAAAAACCTCATTTGCTGACGAATATATGGCTGAAGTAATTCCTTAGCACCTCGAGGAATATTGTAGCCGTTACTTATCAACCATCTTTCTAGACCATCGGATTCTTTGGCTTTTAAAATGACAATGTCATATTCACCTTTGGTAAATCGACTTTCTACAGTTACACCGAAAGATTTTCTTTGTCTAGCAGAACCTTGATTTGCTCTGTCGGCACTAGTTGCACTAGGTACCATTTGTTCCATCATCATCACTGGCTGACAAGGATCATTGTCAAAATATTCTACTAGTCTAGGGGCGCTAAATGCGTCTAGTCTTTGGATAATGTTAGGATTACCGACATTAACTTGATCTTCTGTTACTGGAACTGGTACAGGTACAACTAAGGCAAAATCTTTGGCTTCTCCTTGGTAATCGTTTGCCATAGTCAAGACGGTGCGATCGCCTTTACGAGCTATAATTACTTGGGAAGCTTGATTGTATAAATTACTATCTGCTTTGGCTACATAAAAGCCACAAAAAGCCAACGCCGAAGATGGAAAACAGCATAAAACTATTAAAAATACGGTAATTATTTTCCATATTTTAGATATTCGTTTGGACATTTTTTTATCCTCTTGATAATTCGATTTTGTTTAAACTACTAATTCTGATGGTGCTAAATTATGCCAACGGAAACGAGTATCTTTCCAAATTAAATCGAGCATCGTTGTTAGAGGTGAAATAATAAAAAAAGCATAATATTCAATCACACACAATATAGCTAAACTCAGAACTTATGAAGTTATAACTGTAGGCTAAAATGCTTATTTAATAATAGTTTCAAGCAAAATATTTGCTACTTCATTTATCATAAGAAAAGCTCTCATCACTATTGGTTAACAACAGTGACTATTGAGTGACATTGATTTGAAAATCGACTGTTGGTATCTATGTTATGTTCCTGAGAATATTGTTGCCATGATGATACAATCAATCAAATCCTTTATATACAAGTAACAGAAGAATTTTTTACTGTAACAATTCTTTACGTTTCTTAAGGAGATAACCCATTGTCGATTATGCTTATTAATGTAGAAAAAAGTTTATAAAATTAAACTATAAACAGGGAGGTAAACCCTTTTGACTATTCCTCTTCTTAATTATGCTCCTAGTACTCAAAATAGTCGTGTAAGTGGCTATGATGTGGGCGGGGACGAACAAGCTAAGATTTTTGATGCAGAAAATCTTTATAGTCCATCTGATATGGATCTATTGATTGAAGCTGCATACCGTCAAATCTTCTTTCATGCCTTTAAAGCAGATCGTGAACCGTTTTTAGAATCTCAATTACGTAACGGACAAATTACTGTACGTGATTTCATTAGAGGTTTATTATTATCAGAAACATTTAACAATAGTTTTTACCAAAAAAATAGCAATTATCGCTATGTAGAGCAATGCGTTCAAAGAATTTTGGGACGTGATGTTTATAGTGAAAAAGAAAAAATTGCTTGGTCTATTGTTGTTGCGACTAAAGGTAGACAAGGTTTTGTTGACGAATTATTAAATTCTGATGAATATCTTGATAGTTTTGGTTACGATATCGTACCTTATCAACGTCGTCGTAATTTGGCTTCTAGAGAACAAGGAGAAATTCCTTTCAATATCAAGTCTCCTCGTTACGATGGTTACTATCGTGGCATTCTTGGATTCCCTCAAGTTGTTTGGCAAAATCAAATTCGCCGCTTTACTCCTCAGGAGACAAAAGTAGGGGAAGGAAATCCTTCTTTGTTCTTAAACATGGCACGCAATATAAAATCTCCCGTAAATCCAGCCCCTCGTGTGTCTGCATTCAAAGTTGATTTAAGTCAAGTACCTTATCGTTAAGGAATCAACTTTTACGTTCTTAATTTTTAATTTTTAATTGGATATGTCCCCTTTTCATTTTTGTGAGAGGGGATTAATTTTTTGTGTAATCATTAATATTGTGCAAAAAAGTTTCTCTTCATCTTGGGAGATTTCCCTGAAAAAAATACCCTAATTATGTCCCTTAAATCACCCAAATTTGAGGCATTTATCTTTAAAACCTGATATTGTCAATTCCAGAAATGCCACTACTTGGTGGATTCAAGTTACTTTTGTTATAATGAATACAATTTTTATACCATTACTTAAAGTAAGATTTCAAATTCTTAGTCTTACATACTAAAAATTCTTCATTATATTTTCTTTGAAAGCTGAAAAATAGAGGAGTATTCTTTTTTGAAATGAAAAAGTTAGTTATTTTCAGGCAATAAATATAATAAGCAAAAGAATGATGAAAAAAACACAAATTTCTTTGGCAGGATACCATATTTTAAAGATAGTTGAGCAAACTTCTCAAGTTACTATATATAAAGCAATATCAAAGAAAGATCAACAACCTGTAATCATAAAATTATGGGAAGGGAAATGTGTTAAAAATTTCCAATTCTTAAGATTATATTATCAATATTCGATCGCTAAAAATCTTCATTTTTCTGGTATTTTTTCTCCTCTGAATTTACATTTTTCAGAAAATAAACTAGCTCTAATTTTGCCTGATGAAGGATTAATTTCCTTAGAGCAATTTTGGCAGGAAAAAAATACTAGTAATCCTTTAGAATCTTTTTTATCGATTGCGATTCAATTAACGAAAACTCTTCACGATTTACATGGGCAAAAAATTGTTCATAAAAATATTAACCCTTCCAATATTCTGATTGAACCTGAGACTAGACAGATTAAGCTGACAAATTTACATATCGCCTCAAAACTACTAAAAGAGTATACTCCGCTCAAAGCACCACAAATGTTAGAAGGGGATTTAGCTTATCTTTCTCCTGAACAAACAGGAAGAATGAATAGAAAAGTTGATTATCGTAGTGATTTTTATTCTCTAGGGGTCACTTTTTATCAATTGTTAACCCGATTGTTACCTTTTACTAGTAATGATTCTACAGAATTAATTTATGGTCATCTAGTCGAACAACCTTTGACTCCCCATCAGATTAATAATAACGTTCCTGAAATTATTAGTGACATTGTGATGAAGTTGATGGCAAAAAATCCTAAGCAAAGATATCAAGATGCTTTAGGATTAAAGTATGATTTGGAACAAGTCGAAGCAATGAGGAAAACATCATCCCATCAAATAGTGAATTTTAAACTGGCAGAAAAAGATCAAAGCGATCGCTTTTTAATCTCAGAAAAAGTCTATGATAGAGAAGAACAGACAGAAGCATTATTAGAATCATTGGCAAGGGTGGCCGAAGTTTCCTTCATAAAATTGCCA
Source organism: Cyanobacteria bacterium MH1_Bin12 (assembly GCA_011088145.1). Taxonomy (GTDB): domain Bacteria; phylum Cyanobacteriota; class Cyanobacteriia; order Cyanobacteriales; family Cyanobacteriaceae; genus JAALKG01. The sequence continues at coordinate 9,132 of JAALKG010000101.1, forward strand.
GCCCATCAACAAAAGAATAATTACCTGCTAACGAGTCCTGTAATGGAAGTAATGTTAGTAAAAGGCAGTGCAGGTGTTGGTAAAACAACCTTAATTCATGAAATTCATAAAGCTATTTTGAGAGAAAAAGGCTATTTTGTGACGGGTAAATATGAGCAAAATAAACAACATATTCCTTTGGGTAGCTTAATCGCCGCATTTCAAAATCTGATTAGTCAACTTACTGTTGAAAGTGAGGTAAAAAAACTAATTTGGAAAAATCAACTCTTAGAAGCATTCTCAGGTAATGGACAAGTATTGATCGACATTTTACCCCAATTACAAGATATTATTGGCAAGCAATTACCTGTTGCACAGTTGACAGATTTACCATCGAAAAATCGTCTTTACATTCTTTGGAAAAACCTGATTCAAGTTATTGCGACAAATCAACATCCTTTGGTAATTTTTTTAGATGATTTGCAATGGATAGATTCTGCATCATTAGAATTTTTAACTTTTTTAATCAGCGATCGCCCATGGTGTAATCTATTCTTAATAGGAGCTTATCGAGATGATGAAATCTCAGAAAATCATCCTTTAATGTTAGGTATTCAACAGATGAGAAAATCTCAGATAAGCATTAACGAGATTATGATAAAGCCTCTTTGCGAATCATCTGTAAATGATCTCGTTGCTGATACTTTAAACGGCTCAAATAAAACGACTCTATCTTTAAGTCAATTAATTTATCAAAAAACCGCAGGTAATCCTTTATTTATTAAAGAATTGCTCACATATTTTTACGAAGAAGAAATTATTAAATTTGATTATTCAGGCAAAGAATGGATAGCAAATATCTCTGCTATTATTGACATCCTCCCAGCGTCGGAGACGCGGGATTCCTAAGAAATCTAGAGGTT
>JAALKG010000102.1 GCA_011088145.1 Cyanobacteria bacterium MH1_Bin12
GATTCATCCCATGGGCATAGCCGTGGGTCTTCTCAAGGAACACAGATAAAAATCAATTAAAAATTACCATGATTTTCGATCGCACTAGTCATTTTGTCTATCACTTCAGCCACAGGAATTGCACCTAAATCACCAGAAGTCCGAGTACGGATGCTTAAAGTATTTGCTTCCACTTCATTTGCTCCAACCACTGCCATAATCGGTATTTTTTGCTTTTCAGCATTGCGAATCATCTTGCCTAAACGCTCACCACTTTTGTCAACTTCTACGCGAATACCCAGAGCCAGCATTTTATTGCAGATATCTTGAGCATAGCCTAAAAATTCATCATTAACCGCAATTAAACGGGCTTGAATCGGTGCTAACCAGAGAGGGAAATCCCCCGCATATTCTTCAATTAAAATACCGATAAGACGCTCTAAAGAGCCAAAGGGCGCACGATGAATCATGATAGGACGTTGACGAGTACAATCACCAGCAGTATATTCAAGATCAAATCTTTCAGGTAAATTGTAATCAACTTGTACTGTTCCCAATTGCCATTCTCTTTCTAAGGCATCTTGAAAGATAAAATCTAGTTTAGGACCATAAAAAGCCGCCTCTCCAGTTGCCTCAAAATAGTCCATATCCAAATGTTGTACCGCATTACGAATAGCATTTTGTGCTTTATCCCAAACATCATCACCGCCGATATATTTATCCGATTGGGGGTCTCTAAAACTAAGACGGGCTTTAAAGTTTTTTAGTTGTAAACTTTTAAATACAGATAAAATTAAATCAACTACATTAAAAAATTCTGATTCGAGTTGATCTGGGGTTACAAAAAGGTGAGAATCATCTACAGTAAAACCTCTTACTCTAGTTAAGCCTCCTAACTCTCCCGATTGTTCATAACGATAGACAGTGCCAAATTCGGCAAGACGCATGGGTAAGTCACGGTAAGAACGTAATTCACTCTTATAAATTTGGATATGAAAAGGACAATTCATCGGTTTCAAGACAAAACCCATTTCTTTTTCGGCTTCCTCTGCATTTTCTGCCATCATGGGAAACATATCTTCTTTATAGTTTTGCCAATGTCCAGAGGTTTTAAACAGATCGACTCTACCAATATGAGGAGTAACAACGGGTAAATAGCCTCTTTTAATTTGTTCTTGTTTGAGGAAATCTTCTAAGGTAGAACGAATGATTGTTCCTTTGGGAGTCCATAAAGGTAATCCAGGACCGACGGGATCTGAGAAAATAAATAAACCTAATTCTTTACCTAATTTACGGTGATCTCTTTTTTTAGCTTCTTCTTTACGTCGTTTATATTCGACTAATTGCTCAGGAGTTTCCCATGCTGTACCATAGACTCTTTGTAATTGTTGATTATTTGCATCTCCTCGCCAATATGCACCGGCAACACTTTCTAATGCGATCGCTTTAGGATTAAGTTCGCCAGTACTTTCAAGGTGAGGACCTGCACATAAATCCCACCATTGGTCTGCTAAATGGTAAATTGTAATAGTATCGTCTTTAATACTGTCTAAAATCTCTAGTTTGTAAGGTTCGTTAATATTTTTAATTCTAGTTTGAGCTTCTTCTCTAGTAACGACTTCCCTGATCACAGGTGATTTTTTTTTGATTATTTTAACCATCTCTTTTTTGATGGATTTTAAATCCTTTTCTGTCAAGGGTTCGGGTAAATCAAAGTCATAGTAAAAACCTGTTTCTGTCCAAGGTCCAATGGTTACTTGAGCATTAGGATATAATTTTTGTACCGCCATAGCCATAACATGAGAGGTGGTATGACGAATTTTTTTGAGATTTTCTGATTCACTGGTGCGAGGTAATTTAATCGCTTCTGGATTAGACATAAATATTAAATATAATCTGCTGTCTTAGATACTAATAGATAACGATCTTACAATAAATAGTTGAGAGATTTACAATCAAATCATGAGTACTTTAAAGCTCATGTTCGTCGATGAAATTTTTGGACCTATAGCAAAGGACAAGGGGCAAAGGACAAAGGACAAAGGTTAAAATCTCGACCAATACTTTTAAAAATCATCAATGTCCTAATCAACCCGTTTTCTGCTATATAATTTATCGATCGAAAAAAAGATGAAAATATCATTCTCCTAATTCCCTTCTCCCCTGCAATCTAAACGATAAATTTACGGCATCCAAGCTTATTAATGTTGAGGAAAAGTAATTGTAAAGGTAGTACCAATATCCTTTTTACTATCAATCTTTAATACTCCTCGAATTTGACGTGTTAAAGCACGAATAAGTCTTAAACCCAAAGAATTAGTTTCTTCTAAATCTAAATCTATTGGTAAACCAATTCCATTATCCCGAACTTCAATGAATAACTTCTGTTCGACCATAACAGAAAAACTGATGGAGATCATCCCAGTCAGTTCTTCAATAAAAGCGTGTTTAAGAGAGTTAGATACCAATTCATTAATTAATAAGCCACAGGTAATAGCCCTTTCTACATCGAGAGTGATATTCGCTACTTCCAATTGAAACTTAATTAAATGAGGATTGATGTTATAGCTCGTAAACAAATTGTGTGTAAGATTTTGCAAATAATCGGCAAAGTTTATTTCCTCGAGATTTTGCGATTGATAAAGTCTTTCGTGGATAAGTGCCATGGAAACAATTCGATTTTGAGTGTCTTGAAGAGTTGATAGTCCTTTTGGATCTTGAATATATTGAGATTGTAATGATAAAATGCTCGAAATTACCTGTCAATTATTTTTGACACGATGATGAACTTCTTTGAAAAGTAATTCTTTTTCTTTTAAAGAGGCTTTTAATTCTTGGGCTGTCTGCCTACGCTCATCTATTTCCTCTTGAAGCTTCTCATTAATAATATTTAACTGTTCAGTACGAAATAATACTTTTGTTTCTAAAGTTTTATTGTGTTGTTCAATTTGTCGTAATAGTTCTTTTCTTTCTTCTTCAGCTAATTTTCGTTTGGTAATATCTTATGCAATACCAACTGTTCGCTCTATGTTTCCAGTTTTATCAAAAATAAAAAAGCTACGAACAAAAATCCAACGTAATTCGCCATCTGGCCTGATAATACGATATTCTCCCGTAAAGGGAATTTTGTTATCTAATTGATTTTTAAAATTATCTAGCAACCATGGTAAATCTTCTGGATAAACTGATTCTATCCAACTATCTGGTTCATTATAGAGACTTTTACAACTACGTCCCCAAATTTTTTCGTAGGCTGAACTAATATAAATGATTTTACTATGATCACTGTTTTGAATAAAGAAGACTTCTGGTATGTTTTCGGCTAATTGACGAAAGTTCTGTTCGCTATTTTTTAAGGCTTTATAAAGGAATTGTTTTTGGCTAATTTCGATCGAAAGACCTATAATACCGATAAATTTTCCTTGAGCATCATGAATGGGAGAATCTATTATCCAAGCGGGAAAACTGTCTCCATTTTTTTTCTGAACTTCAAATTCTCCAGACCAACTATTTCCTTGAGCTAAAAAAGACATTATTTCTGCTATTTGCTCTTTGGTCATACTGGGAATTGTAATCTCAATAATGGATTTCCCGATTACATCGGAAATAGACCAACCATAAAGAACTTGTGCGTAGTTATTCCAGTAAATTATTTTACCTTCCAAGTCGGTGACAATCACTGCTTGTTCGACTTCATCTAATAGTTTTGCTTGAAAGGCAAGTTGTTCTTGTTTTTCCTTCGCTTCGGTAATGTCATAGCGAATGGCTAAATATTGCCAAGGTTTATTTTCTTGATCAAGAAAAGGCACTATGGTACTGTCTGTCCAATAATAGCTACCATCTTTGGCTTTATTTTTAATTTCTCCTCGCCATATTTGACCTTGAGTAATTGTTGACCATAAATTAGCAAAAAATTCTGAAGGGTGAAAACCAGAGTTGACAATTTTATGAGTTTTGCCGATTAATTCATTTCTACTATATTGCGATCGAGCACAAAACTTTTCATTAACATAAGTAATAACCCCTTTTTCATTAGTAATAACGATCATTGCAGATTGATCTAGGGCATATTTAATTGAAGATAATTCTTGTAAAGATAATTGTTCTGACAATGGTAATTCTATGGACATTAATTTGGTTGATTGATACTCTATTCCCTGATTTTATATCTCATCAAGATAGACTATATTCAATAAGTAAGTATTGTAAAGTCTATGGAGCCAAAAACGACTTAGGAATGAGGGAGGATAAAATAACTTGGATAACTTATGCTTCTAAAAAATCTGTTTTCAAAGTGTTAAAAGACAAACTTGACTATTTTATTAAATCCTCATTCCTTACAAACTGTAATTTTTTACTTAATATCTGAATGTTACGGAAAAGACTTCTGGAAACGAGACAACACCTGTAGGAGCAGAATATATTCTGTGCTTACCAAATATAATGTTACTCCTAATAGAAATAGGTGACAAATTTATTTTTGAGTACTCTGTCTGATAGTTAACAAATCCAGATCAAAAACATTAATTTCAATGTCCTCTGTGTTCTCTGGGGTTAATAATCAACAAAAGTGAGAGATTTCCACCAGATTTGAACGAAAATGCCAAGACATCGACAATCAAAAAAGTTAAGTGCTTAACATCAGTTAATATTTGAAGACAATTTAAGATAGAAAAGGAAGTGCCAAAAAATAACTACAAACGGTTTTGGCATCGATTTCATGACAACTAGTTTTAATCAAATTCTCAAATTCAGTAGGAGTCATTAAAACTACCTCTATATCTTCATCTTCATCTTGAACAGGAGGATTAGGTAATTTTTCCAATTCTTGAGCAAGAAAAGCATAAATATATTCATCGGAGTATCCTGGGGCAAGAGGAAATTGACCCAAATTACGCCATTTTGTTGCACTATAGCCAGTTTCTTCTTCTATTTCTCTTTTGATGGTTGTTTGGGCATCTTCTCCTTTTTCGATCGTCCCAGCAGGAAACTCCCATAGTCTGGTGTTAACGGCAAAGCGATATTGACGAAGTAAAACCAATTTACCATCATCAGTGAAAGGTACTGCTAATGCTCCACCCGGATGCCTAATACATTCCCATTCTCCTTGTGCACCATTGGGTAATCTTAATTTATTGACTTCAAATTGAAATTTTCTTCCTTGAAAAAATAAACGAGAGCCTAATTGTTTTGGTAGTTCGGGAAATCCTGTCATTATTAAATGATCTATAAATTATTCATAATTTTTCTGAGCCAAAGTCATTATACTTTCCATTGGTTATAATTTGATATTTCCAAAAGACTGTTAACCTGTTTGGCACTAAACATTAACTAATGAAACAGAAAAAATAAGCCATAGGGAACGTAAAACAGATAATGGCTAAGAGATTGAGCCTTAATTTAAGTCTTTTTAAATTGAGCAATAAAAATGAGATTACTATACAATATATGGCATTAACTAATCGTTCTTAAAATTAATTTTTTTCTGTTTATTTTTTGATATGACATCTTCATTAAAAACACCTTCTAATCAAATTAGCTATTCCTTAGCCACTGTAAAAAGAGGAGAAAAGGCTTTAATTTGCAGTAATTTTAAATTAAATTTATTTACAACAATGATTAATACTAGTGTTGATTTAAAAGATATTGCTTTATCCAGAGGATTAGAAAGAGATTATACCGTTAGGAAAATTACAGAAAATAAGGTTGAAAAAGAATTACTATGGCTTATTAAAGTCGGTATTTTAAGAAGAGAAGTGGATGGACAGGGTATCACTGATAGTTTTCGTCTTACTCCTTTAGGAAGAAATATCATTAACGATTGGGAAAAAGAATGGGGACATATACCACAGGCTAGCATTTTCGATCGTCTAAGCAATTTTTGGAATCGTGTTATTAATTGGCAATTAGGATAAACAATGAAAGCAATTATGGTAGTGGGTACCGCATCCCATGTTGGTAAATCATCATTTGTGACAGGACTATCTCGCCTACTCTGGCGTAAAGGTTGGGCTGTTGCTCCTTTTAAAGGACAAAATATGGCTTTAAATGCTTATGTAACATCAACTTCAGGTGAAATTGGTTATGCACAAGCACTGCAAGCATGGGGTGCAAAAACCATTCCTAGAGTTGAAATGAACCCCATACTACTTAAACCACAAGGAGATATGACTTCTCAGGTAATTCTCAAAGGAAAAGTGGTTGGTACAACTAATGCTAAAGAATATTATGAAGATTATTTCGAGGTTGGTTGGGAAGCCATTACAGATAGTCTCAATATTTTGGCAAAAGAATTTGATTTGATCGTTTGTGAAGGTGCAGGTAGTCCAGTTGAAGTTAATTTGAAACATCGTGATTTAACTAATATGCGTGTTGCCAAGCATCTCAATGCAGACACCATATTAATAGCCGATATTGAAAGAGGAGGTGTTTTTGCTCATATTGTCGGAACTTTAGAATTATTAGAACCAGAAGAGAGAGCATTGGTTAAAGGTATTGTGATCAACAAATTTCGGGGTGATCAATCAATTTTGATGCCGGGGATAGAATGGTTAGAAGAATACACTAAGATACCTGTTTTGGGGGTAGTTCCTTGGTTTGAATCAACTTTGCCTGCAGAGGATTCTTTAAGCTTACTCGATCGTCCTGTCAAAAAAAATAATTATGACTTAAAAATCAATGTCATTCGACTACCTCGCATTTCTAATTTTACGGACTTTGATCCTTTAGAAGCAGAAGAAGGTGTTTTCATGGAATATCTTCTACCAGAACAAGATTTAGGTCATCCTGATGCAGTTATTTTACCTGGTACTAAAACCACGATTCCTGATCTAATTACTTTGCACAAAACAGGAATGATGAGACAAATCCAAGACTACGTAGATTCTGGAGGAACTGTTTTAGGAATTTGTGGTGGCTTTCAAATGTTAGGTCATCAAATATCAGATCCAGATCATTTAGAAAATACCGAAGATGTTTGTGCAGGATTAGATTTATTACCCATCAAAACTACTTTAAAATCAGAAAAAATTGCTCGTCAAAGACAAGTCTCGGCTAATTATCCCCATCAAGGTTTACCTATTGATGGATATGAAATTCATCAGGGCTATACTGAAATAATTCCTGCTTTGAGTAAACAAAAAAAGATGGATTATTACTATTTATTTGGAGATCCAACTTTAGGATTGGTTAATCAAAATCAGTCCATATGGGGTTGTTATTTACATGGTTTGTTTGATAATGGTGCTTGGAGACGCTCATGGTTAAATATTCTTAGACAAAAACGTGGTTTATCCACTTTACCCACAGGAATTAGTAATTATCGTCAACAAAGGGAAGTTTTACTTGATTCTTTAGCTGATTTATTAGAAAAGCATTTGGATTTAAGTAAAATTGATTATTTCTAAAAAGCGATTAAAACATCAGTGATAATATCTGCTGATTTTAATCTACGTCCGAGATAAAATTCTAGATAATCGGTCAAGACTCTTTCTACTCTAATCCAACTTTTTTCTACAAATAATGGATCGAAAGGTTGAGTGGTAATTTGACTGACCGCAAATGGTTGTGAATTGGCTAAATTTTGTAATAATGATAGTTCTAGAGCATTGATTTGACGATCGATTTTGGTTGGACTAGGCATATTATCTCTGACAATGCCCCCTCCTTGAAAACTAAATCCCACATTCCACTGTGGATATTCAAATTGAGGTTCGATCGCTTTTTGGGTATGAATACAATAGTTGACATTAGGGGCCATACCACTAACTGCTAATAAGTGAAAAACAGCTTGTGCTAAATAAGGAAATAAGTTTTCTTGGGTGGATAAATTTTCAATTCTCTTTAAATGTTCAATCAGTAAACTATATAATTCTGGTTGGGGTTGTCCACCTAAAGCTAGATTTAAGGATAATTCTGCTAGGTATTGACTAACGGTTAATTTACCGATGGTTTGGCTTAATTTGGGATAAGATTCAAGGGTTTCTATTTGGGTAATGCGATCGAGATTACGTCCTTTAATTAGAAAAAAATTATTAATTACTAATAACTCTGTTCTTCCTCTTAATCTCGATTGGTATTTTCTTGCCCCCGGTGCTATACCACGAACCAAACCGCACTGGGGAGAAAGAATCGTCACTAATAAATCATTCTCGGCAAAGGCTTTTTTTTGAATAATAATTCCTGTCAAATCGTAGGTAACACTCATCAATTTCTAGGGTTTTAGCCGTCCGACAATAATAATTAAATTTTTTATTTATTTCTGAATTCTAAGTTCATCGAAGGTAATTTTGTCTTTGCTCTTGAACCAACTGTAAACCCTTGGAAGTACCTAATTTCGTTGCACCAGCATTGATTAAAGCGATCGCTTGAGATAAATTTCTAATACCCCCTGAAGCTTTAATTTCAACCCTTCCTTTAGTAATTTTATGTAATAATTTGATATCTTCTACCGTTGCACCACCAAACCAACCAGTACTAGTCTTTAAAAAACTTACCCCTGCATCTAAACAGATTTCTGCTGCTAATTGTTTTTCTTCAGTAGTTAGAACGGAAGTTTCTAAAATTGCCTTAATTGGTAATCCTGTTTCTTCGACAATGGATGCTATTTCTTTATAGATTAGTTCTGATTTGCGTTCTTTTACCCAACCCAAATTTATCACGACATCTAACTCTGCTGCACCATTATCTGTTGCTTCCTGAGCTTCAGATAACTTACTGAAACTAGTTGATGCACCAGAAGGAAACCCTATGACTGTAGCAACTCTTGGGTTTTGATTATAAAGAAATTCTGCTGTTTGCTTCACAACAGATGGATATACACACACTACGGGAAAATTATGATTGATAGCCAGATTACAACCTTGTTGAACTTCTTGGATTGTGGCAGTAGGATGAAGAATAGCCTGTTCAATATAATTGGCTATATCTATATCTGTCGCTGAAATTTCCATTATTTATATGATGATGAAAAAATTAATTAAAATTCTTGCCTCAAAAAGCTTCATTCTCAATTGTTAATTACTTAAGCTTCTTCTTCGGTAGTAGTAGTTCTACCAGGAGAGGAATCATATAAAGAATCTAATTTTTGACGAGCATCATCTAAAGAGACAGAACGGATAACTAATAAAGGTTCATTAATGGGTTTGCCTTCTTTGTCAAAAAATTCTGGGTGATTAATCTGATTTCGATTATGGGGATTTATTGGTCTGGGTGTATCTGTCCAAGCTCCTTTTTGTGACTCAGCACTAATAGTAATTAAACTACGAATCAAATTACTGATGGCAAAAAAGGCAATGACGGTAAACGCTAGAATATAAATGAAATGTAACATGTGAACCTCCAAGAAATAATTATTTTAATTAGTTATGATTGTCGAAATTATAATTAATTTGGTAACCTTAAGGATTTTATTAAAAATGATTCGTCTTATATTTTAAGTTAGCGATGGTGACCAATCCTGTAGCTTATTACTCATAAATTATAGAATTATGCGATCGAAACTTATAAAATTTATTAAGATGAGAATAATTTTTAGTGGATATATACTCACCTATTAATCTTGCTGTTGTACTTCTCGCCATTTTCTGGCAATATTCCAACATTCAGCAACCAGTCGGTGCCAAGGCATTAACACTTTTGTTTCCACTCCAGCCTGACCACCTGTGGCATTAAATAAGGTTGTTGCTGCTTGTACCTCATTCTGAGCGTTTTTGATTCTTGCTAATAAATCACTTTGTTCCTCAGCAGAAAGAAAAGGCATTGTTTCTGACTCTAATAAGGATGATGAACGATTAAACCAATATTTAAAATCTTCTAATAAAGGAACTAGTACTTGTTGTAAAATTTCTGTCTCACTTGGTTTTGATGGTTGCATACTAAATTTTTTTGTTCATTCTACTATTCTATGAATTATTTTAACTAAATTTACATTTTTTTACATTTCTCTCATTTATTATTAAATTTTTCCAGTTATTCATACCAGGACTTACGCAAAAGACATGATAATAGAAGGAGATTTTAATTCTTTTTTCAAA
>JAALKG010000103.1:0-8523 GCA_011088145.1 Cyanobacteria bacterium MH1_Bin12
AGGTGGCTTATCAGATCAAGAAAAATATTATTTGAGGCAAAGAGTCCAAAAGATTGGTCATCAAGGTCGAAAAAATTTGCTATATCAATGGGTTTATGGCAAAAACTCACAATAACATTGTTAATTATTAATTATTTAACTTACTTTAACGATAAAATGATCCTAAAGTACAAGCAATATCTGATTTAAACCATCAGTAAATTATTATTATCGGTGAAACAGTCACAAACAAATATTCAGAAAACCATCCTTAGTAACGGTATTACTCTGATTGCGATCGAAAATCCCACTACAGAAATTATTTCAGGAAAAATATTTTGTCGTAATGCAGGGGGATTGTGGGAATCCAATTATCAAGCAGGAATTTTTCATCTATTAGCCAGTGTCATGTCCAAAGGCACTCTTAATCTATCATCATTAGAAATAGCAGAAAAGGTAGAATCGATCGGTGCAGGACTAGCTACAGATACATCTAGTGACTATTTTTTAATTGGTCTGAAGACCATCACCGAAGATTTCCCTACTATATTTGAATTGGCTGGAGAAATTCTCCGTTATCCTTCTTTTCCCGAACAAGAAGTTGATTTAGAAAAGAAAATCATCTTACAAAATCTTTTATCTCAAAAAGAACAACCATTTAATTTGGCTTTTCGACAACTAAGAGAAATGACTTATGGAAAGCATCCCTATGGTTTTTCCATTCTCGGTACAGAGGAAACAGTTAATAATTTGACAGTTAAGGATTTACATCATTGTCACCAAAAATATTTTCGTCCTGATAATTTAGTAATCAGTTTGGCAGGAAAAATTGATTTAGAACAAGCAATAACTTTAGTCGAAAAAGTTTTCGGATATTGGCAAGTACCTGAAAATCCCTCGGTTGTAATGGAAAATTATACTTTATTTCCCAAATCAGACTATCAACAACTCGAACAATCCAATCAACAATCCATTATCATGATGGGATATTTAGCACCAGCAATAAAACATCCTGACTATCCTATTTTTAAATTATTCACTACTTATTTAGGTAATGGGCTTTCCAGTCGTCTTTTTGTTGAGTTGAGAGAGAAAAGAGGATTAGCTTATGATGTATCTGCTTTTTATCCTACTAGATTGGATAAGTCTCAATTTGTCACCTATATGGGTACAGCACCGACTAATCTAGAAATAGCCAAGGAAGGATTAGCCAGTGAAGTCCGCAGATTACGAGTAAGTGCTTTGACAACCGAAGAAGTACAAACAGCTAAAAATAAACTTCTCGGACAATATGCTTTGGGTAAACAAACTAATGCTGAGTTTGCCCAACTTTATGGTTGGTATGAAACTCTAGGTTTAGGAATTGATTATGACTATATTTTTCCTGAACAAATTAAAAAAATCTCCCCAGAAGATATTCAACGAGTTGCCAATGAATATTTAAAAGATGATTTTCTCTGTACTTCTATTGTTGGCTCTTCCATTATTAGTTCCAATAATTGACAGTCAAAGATTTAAAATACTCCTTAAATTAATAATGCTCGATCGCAAAAAAGTAAACTTATCCCGAAGATAATAGTGAAGATAACCTCATTGCTTTATGTTCTGGTTGCCATGCTTTGCATGATTCAGTCAACTTTCAATAATGCCATTAACTGTTCATGAAAATGATGTAAGTATATAGGATAGGGCTAAAAGCGTAGTAAGACTTCTATACTGCATATGATAATTTCTTTGCAACTATAACTTTATAACAAAGAATAATACTCAACCAAAGTATAGGATATTATGAAAAGTAAATCATTGTCAGTGTTTTTTCTCGCTATTCTCTTTATCTTTAGCTTGATAACTAGTGCAACAGCACAAAAACTCTCTGATGAAGAAAAACGCGATCAACTATGTAAAAATGAACCTGCAGCAAGAACAGCGATTAGAACAGTTCCCAAACTTGAGCAACAAGCGGATGCACTTCTTGAACAATGGCGAAAAAGCAAAGATGATTCTGTTAGGAAGAATTATCAACATACTCTCAATGAAATAGATAAGCTTCTAGATGAGTTAGATAAATTAGATCAAGATAATCTTTTTAAACCTGGATATGTACGCAAAGGTCTTTATTTTTGCGATTAACTTAGTTTCTAATTCGGGCGAAAATATTTGCCCCATAAGCACTCCCAATAAGATATTCAGCAACCATTTATTTGAATTGTTAGCCTTTCAAGATTTAAACGGAAAATTCCATAACGTTTTATTGATAGAAAAATTACCAATTTTTTTGATCATACTAACTGTAACGATTCATAATTAGGGTCTGCTGAATAAATATGAAACCTTTACGAATAATGCTTAACAACTAAAATTCACCTCAACCAAATTCGGATGGTGCCAATTATTAATTATTAATTATTAATTATCTATTGCGATCGTCTCATTTAATGCCATATTCATCAATGTTTCGTGAGTACCTAATGCTTTTTCTCCTTTTTGAGGTTTACGTTGAATATAACTACCATCTGTCTGTAATTCCCATGCCTGTTGATTATCCGCTAACATAATTCCCAATATTTCTTGTAATTCTTTGAGATGTTCCGTATTTTCGACAGGGGTAATTGCTTCTACTCGACGTGACAAATTACGAGTCATCCAATCAGCACTACCAATATAAATTTCTTCTTCTCCATTATTCTGAAAATAAAAAATACGAGAATGCTCAAGAAAACGACCAATAATGCTAATAACTCGAATATTTTCACTAACTTTTTCAATTCCAGGACGTAGACAGCATATACCTCGTAAAATTAAATCAATTTTCACTCCTGCTTGTGAAGCTTTATATAATGCTTGAATCATCTTTAGATCAACTAAAGAATTCATCTTGGCAACAATTCTACCTGTGTTTCCCTGTTGACAATGTTGTGCTTCTCTTTCAATCATATCAATCATGCGATCGCGCATAGTCACGGGAGCAACTAATAATTTACGGAAAGACTTTTGCTTAGAATAACCAGTCAGGAAATTAAACAAATCCGTTAAATCTGCACCTAAATCTTCATCACAACTAATTAAACCGATATCAGTATAAAGTTTAGAAGTCTTCGGATTATAATTACCTGTGCCGATATGAACATACCGACGAATTTTATCTTTTTCCTTACGTACGACTAAAACAATTTTAGTATGAGTTTTTAAACCGACAATACCATAAATAACATGAACCCCTGCTTTTTCTAGCTTTCTAGCCCAAATAATATTATTCTCTTCATCAAAACGAGCTTTTAACTCTACTAAAACAACCACTTGTTTACCATTTTCTGCCGCTTCAATTAATGCTTTGATAATAGGAGAATCACCAGAAGTACGATAAAGAGTCATTTTAATCGCCATCACATCTCGATCGTTAGCCGATTGAGTGATAAACTGCTGTACAGTAGCTGAAAAAGAATGATAAGGATGATGTACCATCAAATCAGACTTCTTGATCAGACTAAAAAATTCATCACTAATATTTCCCTCTTCTCCATTAGTTTGAGCTATCTGTAAATTTCTAAACTGGGCAAAAGGAGAAGGCACAACCCCATTCCAGTCTACATCTTTCAATTTTGGTAATGGTAAACTTGCCAGAGCGAATAAATTATTTAAACCTAGTAAACCATCGATTGTATAAATATCGATTTCCTCTAAATTAAAACCTTGAGTCAACATTTGTCTAATATTTTCAGGCATCGTGGGATTGACTTCTAAACGAACTGCCGAACCTGCAAAATGCCGTTTGCGTAACTCTTGTTGAATAGCAAGTAATAAATCATCAGCCTCATCCTCTTGGACTCCCAAATCAGCATCACGAGTCAAACGAAAATTATGACATTCTTGTACATCCATCCCCGGAAATAAAGCTTCTAAATGGTGAGCGATAAGTTGTTCTAAAGGTACACCAACCCAAAAAGGAGAATGATCACCATTGCTAACTTGTTTTAACTCAGTAGGAAAAGAAACAAAACGAGGTAAACTTTTCGGTACTTTTACTCTGGCAAATAATTCAATTTCTGTATTAGGATTTTTTACCACAACAGCTAAATTAAGACTTAAATTAGAGACGTGGGGAAAAGGATGACTAGGATCAACTGCTAAAGGCGTTAAAACGGGAAATATATTGTTATTAAAATAGTTATTTAGGTATTCTCTCTGCTCCTGATTGAGATCGACGAAATCGACCAAATAGACACCTTGTTCAATCAATTTTTGTTTAAGAGTTAGTTCAAAATTTTCTATCTGTTTTTGAACTAAAGGACGTAATTTGGTATTAATTTCTTGTATTTGTTGTAAAGGAGTACGAGCATCAAGAGTTAATTTGGTAACTTCAGCCTCTATTTGCCGTTTAATAGCAGCAACTCTGACCATAAAAAATTCATCTAAATTAGAGCTAAATATAGCCGTAAATTTTAATCTTTCTAATAATAAGGTTTTTTCATTTAAAGCTTCTTCTAGTACTCTATGGTTGAATTCCAACCAACTGAGTTCTCTGTTAAAATAATATTCAGGATCTTGAAGATCTATTGTTTGTTGTTTCATCTACTCAGTGGTTATATTACATCTTCACCATTAAATATTAACTGATGTTATACGTTCTCACTCTAAAATCCTTAATATTTAACTGATGTTACCCACGATTTTAAAAAAGTGAAAAAGCTGACTATCTCATCATTTGTAAGGGATAATTGTTAATTGTTTAACTGTTACCTTACATAAAATCAGTTAGTATTTTTACCAAATTACCTCAAGATTGGTGGTAATGGCTTGTACGGGGCAAGTTGGCACACATTGTTCACAAACAATACAACTTTGCTGACGGAATTCTAATTGATAAGTTACAGGATTCAAAGTCAATGATTCGGTAGGACAAACACCTGTACATAAGCCACAATGAACACAAATATCTGCGTCTATAGCTATTTCTCCTGTGGTCAGGGCTACTCCTATATTATTACTCTTCATCCAATCGATCGCTTCTTCTAATTGATCAATATCCCCTGATAATTCCACTACCAATTTTCCCACTTGATTAGGTGCAACTTGCGCTCGAATAATATTAGCGGCAATATTAAATTCTTTAGCTAATTTATAAGTAACAGGCATTTGTACTACATTCCGAGGAAATGTGAGAGATACTCTTTTTTTCATAAAATTTAGTTATCGTGATAAACAGTTAGTCAATATTCTGGTGTTGAATTGATCGATAAATTATCTGTATTTTATCTTATTCAACCTATACTCTAATGTTGAGTCTTAATCTTAATTCACTTAAAATATTAACTATTATTAATTATCAAAATCATGTCCGATAATACATCTAGCAATAATCCTCTGAATAAAATACGTAACGCAGTAATTGCCATTGTGGCGGTCGTCTTAAGTATTACTCTTGTAATCAGTTCACAAACTAGTTTAAATGATCAATCTTTAGAGGTTCAGTCCAAAAATTCAACTCCTTTAGAAATAGCAGTGAATAATGGAAAACCGACTCTAATGGAATTTTATGCCAATTGGTGCAATAGTTGTCAAGCAATGGCGGGGGATTTAGCCCAATTAAAACAAGAATATAAAGAACAAGTGAATTTTGTGATGTTGAATGTTGATAACAGCAAATGGTTACCTGAAGTTATTAATTATCATGTTGACGGCATTCCCCATTTTATCTTTTTAAATGATACTGGAAATGCGATCGCTGAATCCATTGGAGAACAACCTTTACCTATTTTTCAGAAAAACCTGCAAGCATTAGTGAAAAGTGAAAAACTACCTTATGCTTTTGCTCAAGGGGATATTTCTAATATTAATCCAAACAATTTTATTCAACAAGGAAACCAAGACAATCCTCGCGCCCACGGTAGCAAAGCTGATTCATTATCCTGATTGATTTGTTTTCATAGATAATTAATAATTGTATATAGAGTCTACTAAATAAATTGAAAAGCTATACTGACAAAAGTTTTGCTCATTATTTGACTGGGAAACATACTCAAAATGATGACAATTTTTCAATACCTATTCTAAGTTCACAGTTCACAGTTCTAAGTCCTTAGTCCACAAAACTTGACAATACATAGGTATTTACATGTGTAGGGTATACCCCTTGAAAAATATTGTTTCATTAACCCTTAGAATAGTGTTAGAATGTCACTGAAACTATTTTTTGACAAAAAAATCATTCAAGGAGTAAACAATTGTTTATTTGCTTGTTTAGGAACATAATCATAAATGAGTACATCAAACCAAACAGATAGTTACGATGTCGATCAAATACAAGTACTTGAGGGTTTAGAAGCAGTCAGGAAACGTCCAGGTATGTATATTGGTACAACTGGACCAAGAGGATTACACCATTTAGTATATGAGGTTGTAGATAATTCGATCGATGAAGCTTTAGCAGGTTTCTGTAGCCACATTGAAAACGATATCAATGAAGATGGTTCTGTGAGTGTCACCGATGATGGTAGAGGCATCCCCACAGATATTCACCCTAAAACTAACAAATCTGCATTAGAAACAGTCCTAACAGTACTTCATGCTGGTGGCAAATTCGGTGGTGGTGGCTATAAAGTATCAGGTGGTTTACACGGAGTTGGTATTTCCGTAGTTAATGCTCTTTCTGAATGGGTAGATGCAACTGTCTGGCGTAAAGGAAACATCCATACCCAACGTTACGAAAGGGGTCGTGCTGTCACTCCATTGGAAGCAAAGCCAGATGCTGATCATTCCACAGGTACATCGATTTCCTTCATGCCTGATAATACTATTTTTACAGAGACAACTAATTTTGAGTACAATCTGTTGTCCAATAGATTGAGAGAATTAGCCTATCTGAATGCAGGTGTAAAGATTACCTTTAGCGATCGACGTGTTACTCCTCATCGTATCGAAACCTACTGTTATGAAGGAGGTATCAGGGAATATGTTACCTACATGACTAGAGACAAAGAAACTCTTCACCCCGATATTATCTATGTGGAAGGAGAAAAAAAAGGAGTACAACTCGAAGTTGCCTTGCAATGGTGTATCGATGCCTATAGCGATACAATTCTTGGTTTTGCCAACAATATTCGTACCGTTGATGGTGGTACTCACTTAGAAGGATTGAAAACCGTTTTAACCCGTACCTTAAATAGCGTTGCTCGTAAGCGTAATAAGATTAAAGAAAATGAGTCTAACTTAGCAGGCGAGAACGTCAGAGAAGGTTTAACAGCAGTAATTTCAGTGAAAGTACCTGAACCTGAATTTGAAGGACAAACCAAAACTAAGTTAGGTAACTCTGAGGTTAGAGGTATTGTTGACTCTTTAGTCGGTGAAGTTTTAAACGAGTATTTAGACTTTAATCCTCAAGTTGGCGACACCATTATTGAAAAAGCACTTCAAGCTTTTAGAGCCGCAGAAGCCGCCAGACGTGCCAGAGAATTAGTTCGTCGTAAGTCTGTTTTAGAATCTTCTCTTTTACCTGGTAAGCTAGCTGATTGTAGTTCCAGAGATCCTAGTGAATCAGAGATTTATCTAGTCGAAGGAGATAGTGCTGGAGGAAGTGCCAAGCAAGGACGCGATCGTCGTTTTCAAGCTATATTACCTTTAAGAGGAAAGATTTTAAACATTGAAAAAACAGATGATGCCAAAATCTATAAAAATAATGAAATCCAGTCTCTGATTACCGCCTTAGGTTTAGGAATCAAAGGAGAAGAATTTGATCCAAGTCAACTACGTTATCACAACATTGTCATTATGACCGATGCTGATGTCGATGGATCTCATATTCGGACTCTATTATTAACATTCTTCTATCGCTATCAAAGAGCATTAGTCGAACAAGGTTATATTTACATTGCTTGTCCTCCTCTATACAAATTAGAGCGTGGTAAAAATCATTCCTATTGTTATAGCGATCAAGATTTGCAAGAAAAAATAGCCCAATTCCCTGCTAATGCGAACTATCATATCCAACGTTTTAAAGGTTTAGGAGAGATGATGCCCGTTCAGTTATGGGATACCACCATGAATCCTGAAACTCGTCGAATGAAAAGGATCGAAATTGAAGATGCCGCTGAAGCCGATCGCATTTTCACTATTTTAATGGGGGATAGAGTTGCACCAAGAAGAGAGTTTATCGAAACTCACGGCCCTCGTTTAAATCTAACTGAATTAGATGTTTAATAACAATTAAAATCAGTTAAATAATCATAAATGATCGAGTTTTTGTCAACGAATACTCGGTCATTTTATTGTAGAATAGAAATTCTGACAATTATCTACCAAATAAAAATAGCATAATCAGATCATTGTCCATGAAATTATACCGAATAGATCATATTCAAACGGTTGAGCCAGTACGGAATATAGCATGACACAACAACAAAGACAGTTCGACTACGTAAAAATTGGTATTGCATCACCAGGACGTATTAAACAATGGGGTGAAAGAACTCTTCCTAACGGAACAGTTGTAGGTGAAGTTACTACTCCAGAAACTATTAATTATCGTACCCTAAAACCAGAAATGGATGG
>JAALKG010000103.1:8533-9407 GCA_011088145.1 Cyanobacteria bacterium MH1_Bin12
TGGGTTATTTTGCGAACGCATTTTTGGGCCTTCAAAAGACTGGGAATGTTGGTGTGGTAAATATAAAAGAGTTCGTCATCGGGGTATTGTCTGCGAACGTTGTGGGGTGGAAGTAACTGAATCGAGAGTTCGTCGCCATCGTATGGGTTACATCAAACTAGCTGCACCTGTGACCCACGTCTGGTATTTAAAAGGTATTCCTAGTTACCTTAGTATCCTGTTGGATATGCCTTTAAGAGATGCAGAACAGGTAGTTTATTTTAATGCCCATGTTGTTTTAAATGAAGGTAATGCTAGTAATTTAAGTTACCGTCAATTACTAACGGAAGAACAGTGGTTAGAAATAGAAGAACAAATTTATGCCGAAGATTCTGAATTAGAAGGTATTGAAGTTGGTATTGGAGCTGAAGCGGTTGAACGTCTTCTTCAAGATATTGATTTAGAAAAAGAAGCCGAAGAATTAAGAGAAAATATTGTTAATACCAAAGGACAAAAAAGAGCAAAATTAATTAAGCGATTACGTTTGATTGATAACTTTATTGCCACGGGTTCTAAACCTGATTGGATGGTTTTAAATGTCATTCCTGTTATTCCTCCTGATTTACGTCCTATGGTACAGTTGGATGGTGGTCGCTTTGCTACTTCTGACTTAAATGATCTTTATCGTCGGGTAATCAATCGTAATAATCGTTTAAATCGCTTACAAGAAATTCTCGCCCCCGAAATTATTATCCGTAATGAAAAACGGATGTTACAGGAGGCTGTGGATGCTTTAATTGATAATGGTTGAAGGGGTCGTACCGTTGTTGGTGGTAATAGTGGTCCTCGCAAATTCCTTTTGGGGTTGTGGGGGGGGGGGGAGGGTGGGGGGGGG
>JAALKG010000103.1:9417-9968 GCA_011088145.1 Cyanobacteria bacterium MH1_Bin12
TGTTGGTGGTAATAGTCGTCCTCTCAAATCTCGTTCGGATATTATTGAGGGAAAACAAGTTCGTTTCCGTCAAAACTTATTGGGTAAACGGGTTGACTATTCTGGTCGTTCGGTTATTGTCGTTGGTCCTAATTTACAGATATATCAATGTGGATTACCTAGAGAAATGGCGATCGAACTTTTCCAACCTTTCGTGATTAACCGCTTAATTCGTCTGGGTATTGTCAATAATATTAAGGCGGCAAAAAAAATGATCCAAAAAGTAGATCCTGCTATTTGGAAAGTTTTACAAGAAGTTATTTCTGGACACCCTGTCTTACTCAATCGTGCGCCAACTCTTCACCGTTTAGGTATTCAAGCTTTTGAACCTATCTTGGTTGAAGGTAGAGCTATTCAATTACATCCTTTAGTTTGTCCTCCTTTTAACGCTGACTTTGATGGAGACCAAATGGCGGTTCATGTACCTCTTTTGATTACGGCACAGTCAGAAGCAAGGTTATAGATGATGGGTTGTCAGGAGGACTGGGTTCGCGTCCGGGGGAAGGGGAAGC
>JAALKG010000001.1:0-9712 GCA_011088145.1 Cyanobacteria bacterium MH1_Bin12
GTGGCACTGTACTTTGTCGCGACCACAATGCAGCATTGAACATTTTAAATAAAGGCAATTCCTTATATTTAATACATTTTGTTGGTAAAAACTTGATTCCGAATTAATGATAATTTTCTGTTATCCTTGGCCCACAAAGCTTTGGGCTATCATGGCTAATTTGTCATGAAAGTTTCATCTCTAGTTCATACGAAAGTCACATCGATTATTTATATTAGTTAGTGTCAGCTTAAAACATCAGTTTTCCTCTTTTGCTCCTTCGCACTTTAAGCTGACTTTTTTTTTTCATTATATATACTTGTTAAAAAAACTCAAAATCATGAAGTAAAATTTTTATTTTATAATCATAGTAAACGGATTATTTCTAACTCATACATGGGAAAAATGCGATCGATATTAAAGGAAAAAATCGCACAACATAAACCCCTCAATATAAATTATTTTTATTTTTCTGTAAACCAATTAATTTTTAAGATTAGCCATCATGAAAAACCAAAAATTTAACCAAATTATCAACAATACAACTAAAGGTGCTTCTTTAATTTTATTAGGTGCAGGTATTGGCATGAGTGTTAATTATCTCGTGAATACCCCTGAACTTTTTGCTCGTACGAATAACAATGAAGCATTAACCAGCAAAGATTCCGTTTCCTTCATTGATCAAGGTAATATAAACTTCGTTTCCAAAGTAGTCCAAGATGTTGGGCCCGCAGTAGTGAGAATCAATGCTTCTCGCACTGTAGCCACTAATCAACAAAATATCCCTTCATTTTTTAATGATCCTTTTTTCCGTGAATTTTTTGGTGGGCAAATACCTCAACCTCAAAGACCTAATCAAAAAATCCAACAAGGTACAGGTTCAGGCTTTATAATTAGTGACGACGGTAAAATCATCACCAATGCTCATGTGGTCGAAGGTGCCAATCAAGTAACCGTTAACCTTAAAGATGGACGAGTTTTAGAAGGTAAAGTTTTAGGAAGTGACTCTTTAACTGATTTAGCCGTAATTCAAATTCAAGCAGAGAATTTGCCCGTTGTGCAGTTAGGTAATTCTGATGATTTGATTATCGGAGAATGGGCGATCGCGATCGGTAATCCTTTAGGATTAGATAATACAGTAACTACAGGTATTATCAGTGCAACAGGTAGGTCAAGTTCTCAAATTGGTGTTGGTGATAAAAGATTAGATTTCATCCAAACCGATGCTGCGATTAACCCTGGTAATTCAGGAGGTCCATTATTGAATGCCAAAGGAGAGGTAATCGGTATTAATACTGCCATTATCAAAAATGCCCAAGGATTAGGATTCGCTATTCCAATTAATCGTGCAGCAGAAATTGGACAAACTTTAATTGCCGAGGGCAAAGTAGAGCATCCTTATATCGGTATTAGTATGGTTTCTTTAAATGATCAAACAAAACCACGCCTTAACCAACAAAGTCAAGGATTGAATTTGACTAATGAAGAAGGAGTATTAATTGTTAGAGTAATGCCTAACTCTCCTGCACAAAAAGCGGGTTTAAAATCTGGAGATATAATCAAAAGTATCGAAGGAGTAGAAGTTAAAGAATCCTCTCAAGTACAACGTCAAGTCGCTTTAAGAAAAGTCGGTGGTGAATTAATTTTAAATTTAAATCGTGATAGTCAAGATATAGATGTATCTGTTCAGCTTGGTGTTTTACCGACTAATCCTCGTAGATAAAATTTATCTATAATATGTCACTAAGAGGACGTTCGAAAGGTAAAAAAGGTACTATGGATAGTGTCATGTGTATAAATATCCAAATATACTCCTGTGATATCACAGATGATCAATATGAATTGATTTTAGATTTAATTCCTGAAGTCAAAATGCAGTTGCAACGGCTCAATAACGCAGTGCTTTGTTGCGGATGAATTGAGCGGTTAAAATAGCATCGTCCATCTTTTGACATTGAACTTGTTTGGCGTAGATTTTGACTGCTAAAACTAAATGGATTATGGTAGCAGGAGAGAAGGGAGAAAAGGAGGTGGGAGAGAAAGTGTTTTGTTAGAGTTTTGAACATAAAGGCATATCTCTCAAAACAAAATTGTCAGAACAGTAGAATAATTATCGCTGACGAATGAGAAGATAGTTGTTTTTACTTTTTTATTTTTATTGTGCGTAATGTCAGTTATTTATTCAAAAATTTCTAATTGTTTCTAATGAATCTACCTTAGCTGTAAATTTATCAGACAAAATGCTATTTGTTTTGACGACAACTATGGCGTTTCTCATAGTTATGAGGTATAGGTTGGACTTGTAAGTCCCCTAGTATCCCCTTTCAAAGGAAGATGCCAATAGGCTGGGTGGGGATTTAGGGGGCTTTAATCTGAGCTATTTGTACCTTATTGATCAAGGAATTGCTATAAATAAGATTTTTGGGAATAAAAATAATGGTTCTTCAAGACAAATGAATCAGGCTTGGGAGATTTAGAGGGCATGATTGTGGTACTCTTTTTCATGGAAATATCCTAAATTAGTTTTTATAATAATTTTCAATTATCAAGTCTCAATTATTAATTTATGTCTTATGACTGGCTAGGATTATTAATGTTTGTGGGGGCATTAATATTTTTATCTATTGGCTACCCCGTCGCTTTTTCCTTGGGAGGCGTTGCTCTGATATTTGCCTTAATTGGTGGAATGTTAGATATTTTTGATCCTGTATTTTTTTCCGCCATGCCTTCCCGTATTTTTGGGATCATGTCCAACTATACATTACTAGCTATTCCCTATTTTATTTTTTTAGGGTCAATGTTAGAAATTACAGGAATAGCCGAAAAACTTTTGGAAACCATGGGTATCTTATTCGGTAGGGTAAGAGGAGGATTAGCTTTAGCCGTAGTTGTAGTCGGTGCATTACTTGCAGCTACCACAGGTGTTGTAGCTGCGACGGTGGTAGCGATGGGAATGATTTCCTTGCCGATTATGTTGCGTTATGGCTATAACAAACAGTTAGCCACAGGAGTAATTGCCGCTAGTGGCACTCTAGGTCAAATTATTCCTCCCAGTGTCGTTTTAGTGGTTTTAGCTGATCAATTAGGAGTTCCCGTGGGAGATTTATTTCTCGGTTCATTGATTCCGGGATTGATGATGGCAGGAATTTTTTGTCTTCATGTTTTGATTGTGGCATGGTTAAAACCTGATGTTGCTCCTGCTTTACCTTTAGAAATGAGAAATATTAAAGGCAAACAGTTATGGATAAGAGTAACCAGTGCCATGTTTCCTCCTTTGTTACTGATTTTATTGGTTTTAGGGAGTATTTTCTTCGGTGTGGCAACTCCCACAGAAGCAGGAGCTCTTGGTTCTATGGGTGCTATTCTTTTGGCTAAATTAAATGGTAATTTATCATGGCAAATGTTACAAAAAACCTGTGATTCGACCATGAGAATTACGACAATGGTAATCTTTATTTTGTTGGGTTCAACTGCTTTTAGTTTAGTTTTTAAAGGAATTGGTGGCGATCGCTTTATCGAGGAATTATTAGTAAATGTACCTGGTGGAATTTGGGGTTTTTTACTAGTTAATATGTCATTAATTTTCGTTTTAGGCTTCTTTATTGACTTTTTTGAAATTGCTTTTATTGTCATTCCCATTTTTGCTCCTGCAGCTCAAGCTTTAGGAATTGATTTGTTGTGGTATGGAGTAATTTTGGGTGCTAATTTACAAACTTCTTTCCTCACTCCACCCTTTGGTTTCGCTCTATTTTATTTACGAGGAGTTGCTCCACCTGAAATTAAAACTGAAGATATTTACAAAGGTGTAATTCCTTTTATTTTATGGCAAATCTTGGTATTATTATTAATTATTATTTTTCCTGTTTTAGTAACTTATTTACCATCTTTATCTACTAGTTTATAAAAACTTTTTATTTCCATAAATATTGTTAAAAAACTAACTATTAAAAATGTTTATATCAATTCAAAAAAATCAAACTTGAGAAAATCTCTAGATTATTTATCAAGAAAAAAGATTCAATATAATAAAATAGAATTGTTAATTATTTTTTTTGTCACAGACGATCGCACAGTGGCGTTTTTAGCGATCGCAATTTATTGAAATGAAAGGAGAATCGAGAAGATGGAACAGGAATATTATCAGCAAGGAAAACTCAAGGCAAAACAGGAACAATATCAAGAAGCGATCGCAAATTTTTCTCAAGCTATCCAACTCAATCCATCTTCCGCCGAATATTACTATCAAAGAGGATTAGCTTATTTTAATTTGGGTCAATTACATCCGGCAGTTTTCGATTACAACGAAAGTATAAAACTAGATTCCCAATCTTATCTGGCTTATTATGGCAGAGCATTAGTTAAAGTCGCTTTGAAAAACTTTGCAGGTGCTTTAGAAGACTTAGAAAACCTCAATTATCTCAAATTAAATTATGCTCCTGCTCATAAATTAACAGGTATTATTTATCGTAAAAGTGGGGATAATTATCAAGCCACAATCCATTTAAAAAAAGCAGCTAAATTATTTTTAGATCAAAAAGACGCTGATAGTTGTCGTGCTTGTTTAAGTTTGATTGATAAAATTAAACCTCCGTCTGAGATTGCCTCCATTTCGCCCGCAGAATCATCAACTTTTAATAGTAATGATTTTTATAACAAAATATTGACATCTGCGGAAAAAGGTGAGCTGAAAATCGCATTAGAAGACTTAGACTGGATGTTCAAAGTCGCTTCTCCCGACGCAAAAGCCTACATTTGCCGAGGTTTAGTCTATCAAAAAAAAGGAGAATTACAAAATGCTTTAAGTGATTTTACTCAGGCAATACGTATCAATCCAAAAAATCAAACGGCTTATCGTAATCGAGGTAAACTTCGCTTACAACTTAAAGATTTTAATGGTGCGATCGCAGATTTTAATTATGCCTTAAATTTTAATCCTGAAGATATTTTATTATTATTAGCTAGAGCGGATGTTTATTATGAAATAGGTAATAGTCAAAAAGCGATCGAAAATTACAATCAAGTGATTAAAATTGATAGTCATTGTGCCAATGCCTATGAAAAAAGAGGAAAAGCATATCTAGGATTAGAAGAAATGCAAAATGCCATTATCGACTATCAAAAAGCATCCAATATCTATTTTGAACAAGAAAACTGGGCTAAATATCGCCAAATTCTCGATTTTCTAAAACGCATTCAATCAAAATCCCCTCGATTAGCACAAAAAGAAGATAATACAATGAAACACTTAAAAGAAAGACTCTACACTTTGGTAGGAGGATATTGGGAAATAGCCGAAAGACTGCTTGAAGGTGTCAGAGCTAAATATCCTCAAATGTCTGAAGTTTGGTATTTTGAAAAAGTTATTGCCGATTTAGAAAATCCTTCCTAAGAGGTTGAATGAACCAGACTTTTATAACGTCCTCTAAATTAATTTTATCAACAACTTATAGCTAAAATCTAACTAAGATTTAAAATCCAATTAAATCTAAATATTTTTCGACCAAATAGGATGATAAGTTTGTAAAGCCTTTATATATTGAACTCTTTCAAAAGCACTGTCACCAGAGCAATTTATTTGACTTATACTACCCTGTATTTCTTTAATTGATTGATAATCATGCTTTTCCATCCATTCAACAATTTCGCTTCTGAGATCGACTAAATAGGAAATACCATAACGTAATAAAGCACCAACAATCATAGTGACATTCGCCCCTACCATAATCATTTTGATTACATCTTCTGCCTTCTTGATACCACTAGTTGCGGCAAAATCACTATCAATTCGTCCATAGAGAATGGCAATCCATCTTAAAGGTAAACGCATATCTTGAGAAGTACTTAATAACAGATTAGGTGAAACTGCTAATTTTTCTAAATCAATATCAGGTTGATAAAATCGATTAAATAAGACCAAAGCATCCGCACCATGATCTGCAAATTGTTTGGCGATGTATGCCATATTGCTAAAGAAAGGACTAATTTTTAAAGCAATGGGGATACTTACATTAGCTTTGATTGTCTTAACAATATCGATATAATTTTGCTCTAATTGGGCAGAACTTTGCTCAAAATTCGTGGGGACATTATATATGTTAAGCTCGATCGCATCTGCTCCTGCTTGCTCCATTTTTTTACTATAATATGCCCAATCTCCCAAATCAGAAACATTAATAGAAGCAATAATCGGAATACCTGTAACTTCTTTAGCCTTGCGAATATGATTTAGGTATTCTTCTTCTCCAACATGAAATACATCCGTAGTCTTATTCAAATTATTTGCTAAATCTAATTTTTCTTTTTGTAACTGTTCCTGAAAAAAAGAATGTAAAACGATTGCTGCCCCTTCTGCATCTTGAATTCGTTTAATATTATCTAAATTTTCACTTAAAGGAGCAGATGCGCCGACTACTAAAGGGGATTTTAATTGTAAACCCATATAAGTGGTTGTTAAGTCCATGTTATTCTCCTAATTACCAAAAAGCACAAAAAGTCATCGATTCAATTTATTTTCAAACACTTTAAAATTGTCCCTCATTCGCTTTATTGTTCACCGAAAAGAAGAAAATTAAAAACAATAATTCTTTCAAATTTTTGGTAACTCTGACAACTGTTTTATGGTCATCTCAAAGCGACATACTTTTTCGCACTTATAATCATCTTTCCATTATTTGTTGAGAAAGAGGTTCTGATTTTTATTGTGGTGTAAAAAGCATTTAAGTTACTAACAGTTTTTCTCTTACTGTCACTTTTTTTATGACTTGATATTTCTATTTTATAACGTAGAGGCTTCGTATTCCCACTCCATTGCCTTTTATTCAAGACTTATTGATTACCACTATATATTTTTGAAAATCGTTAAAATATTGTACAGTCAGAATATTTTCAGGAAATTAAGATCAGATCTTGTATGTTGATAGTTTACGTCGAAGTGGTGAACTTTAAACTTTTGCAATCTCTAATTTTCCTAAGAAGACCTGTAAATTCTAATTCATTGTAAATATAATCAAAATTATCAATTTTATGAAACCAGCAGTCTATTTTATTGGTGCAGGGCCAGGAGACCCAGATTTGTTAACAATGAAGGCTTATAAAGTTTTGCAAGTTGCTGATCTGATTTTATATGCAGACTCTTTAGTTCCTAAACAAATTTTGCAAGATACTAAATCATCCGCTCAATTAATTGCTACAGGCAATAAAACCTTAGAAGATATTCTTCCTTTAATGATTAATAAGGTACGAGAAGGTTTAATCGTTGTTCGCTTACAATCAGGGGATTTATGTTTATATAGTGCGATACAAGAACAAATGAAATTATTATCAGAAGCAGAAATTCCTTTTGAATTAATTCCCGGTATCAGTGCTTATCAAGCTGCTGCCGCCAAAATTAGTACTGAGCTAACTATTCCTGAATTAGTACAAACAATTATTCTCACTCGTGTTAGTGGAAATGCTTCTGCTGTTCCTGAAAAAGAGGAGTTGGCGAGTTTGGCTTCTCATCAAGCCAGTTTATGTTTATATTTAGCGGCACGACACATTCATAAATCACAAATCCAATTGTTAAAACATTATCCAGCGGATACTCCCGTCGCAATTTGTTATCGAGTTGGTTGGGAAGATGAAAAAATTATCATTGTTCCCTTAGAGAAAATGGCACAAACGACTGAACAAGAAGGACTAATTCGTACTGTTCTTTATATTATTAGTCCAGCCTTACAAAAACTTGCTGATTTTAATTTTCGTTCTCGTTTATATCATCCTGAACATAATCATTTGTTTCGTCCCCATTCTCGATCGCAAAAATCATAGATACATTAAATTGTAGAATCCACAGTTAAATATTGATGACTTTTTACGGTAAGACGAGTCAATGAACCAAGAATCGCTTCGCCTAACCGCAGTGGAGTGTCAAGCTTCCATCTAATTATCTTCGTAGTTAAAATGAATCGATCGTCAAACTAATACACATTCTGTTTACCATTCAATTCAACTTAACCACGATCGCATTTTTTAATAATCTCTCGTCATAATCTTTAAGATTCGGTCAGTATTTATAGTAAACCATCTTATAATGAAAATCTAATAAGCCCTTCTAGATTATATTTAATAAACTCTGAAGCTATGGAAAATTTACTTCCAAATAATATTTTAGAATTAAGCATCTCAGAAAGAATTCAATTAGTGCAGGATATTTGGGATACTGTTGCTATAAATAATCAAGGAATTCCAGTAACTGACAATCAAAAACAGGAGTTAGAGCGACGTTTGAATTTATTTGAAGAAAATCCACAACAAGTTGCCAAATGGGAAGATATCAAACAAAAATTTAATTAAGTTTTTATGTCATATCAAGTGTTAATTTCACCTGAAGCCCAATTGGATTTAGAAGATGCTTATTATTGGTATGAAGATCAAAATAAGGGTTTGGGTTCTGAGTTTATTCGAGTCATAGATGCCAGTCTTTCTGCTATTCAAAGAAATCCTTTCGCTTATACCTCAGTAGATAAACAAGTTAGAAAAAAGTTAGTTCGTAAATTTCCTTATGGTTTGTTTTATATAGTGAAAAATGAAAATATAGTTGTGATTGCTTGTTTTCACATAAAACGTGATCCTAAACAATGGAAAAGACGTTTATAAAAAATATTTGATGTGAATTGTGAATTAAAATAACCTCTATTCTATAAATATTTCAGCGATCGCTATTTACAATAATAGAAAGTGATCAATCGAACAATACCAACAATGAAGTAAACGCAGTAAATAGTACGACGAATAATATAACAGCTGAACAAGTTAACGTTGAAAATAATAAAGAGGGAATGGAATTTCATTGTCCTGAAGGTTCTATTACAGGAATACCACCTACGACAGAAAATCTTTTAATGCTTTTAGACGATTTACAAAAACGCTCCAATGATGATTCTCTAAAATATAAAGATATAGAAAAAAGTAGTATTAAATTAACTCTTCAAGGTTCTGAAGAAGGATTGAAAAATATAGTTAAATCATTTGATTCAGGGGAATTAGCTCCGATTTTAAAAGAACAATTTAATTTTGAGGTTCAAGATGCTAAATTAATCGATTCCGATACTGATGATAATAATCAAGGAAGGAAAAATGAGAAATTATTAGCTTTAACTATAGCTGGAGATGTTAGCCAAGCTTATATTGATAGTTTAAAGTCAGCACTCATAAACACTTCAGAAAATGAAAAACAGATCCAAAAACGACAAGAAAAATCTCGTTTAGTTGAGGAAATTAAAACTGAGGGTGCATATAGAAAAAACCTAAGAGGTGCTTTCCTGAGACGTGCTAACCTAAGAGGTGCTTTCCTGAGACGTGCTAACCTGAGTAGTGCTAACCTGAGTAGTGCTAACCTAAGAGGTGCTTTCCTGAGTGATGCTAACCTGAGTGGTCCTTTCCCGAGTGGTGGTTTCCAGATCGGTTTCATGAGTTTATCCCGGAGTAGTGCTGACCTTCAACTTGCTAACTGGAGAGATGCTTTCCCGAGTGGTGCTGACCTGAGAGATGATTTCCCGAGTGGTGCTGACCTGAGAGGTGCTAACCTGAGAGGTGCTAACCTGAGAGGTGCTAACCTGAGAGGTGCTGACCTGAGAAGTGCTGACCTGAGAAGTGCTGACCTGAGAAGTGCTGATCTGAGAGGTGCTGACCTGAGAGGTGCTGACCTGAGAAGTGCTGACCTGAGAAGTGCTGACCTGAGAAGTGCTGACCT
>JAALKG010000001.1:9812-49138 GCA_011088145.1 Cyanobacteria bacterium MH1_Bin12
GTGCTGACCTGAGAAGTGCTGACCTGAGAAGTGCTGACCTGAGAAGTGCTGACCTGAAAAGTGCCAATGTAGAAAATACTCGTTTTGGTTTTAATAAAGGTATTTCACCATCATTAAGACAAGATTTGATTACACGAGGAGCAGTTTTTAGTGATTATCGGAATGATTAAGGTCGAATCAACCGAACAGTCCAATGCCTTGGCGTTAATATAGGTTGGGTATAATCGCTTAATAGTTGTACGTTAGAATGAATTTGAAAAAATTTTCACTCGACAATAAGTCTTCTATAGTAATTTTCAAGTCTTGATTACCATAGACCTATATATAAAAGTAATCAGACAACTAATCAACATGAAAATAGTCACATTCACCAAGGCAAGTGGTGTCATGTTTCAACATTGACTCAACTCAGCCACGATCGCATTTTCTAACAAAGTCTCACTAGTCAACAAATCTTCCACCGTAATCTTCAAATATCGATCGCCATCCACTCTAAATAATACTTTAACTCGATCGTTGCCCGGCATCCCCAACGGATTCAAATTAGCAATAGTTTTTCCCCTGTCAGAATCATTTAAAACTTGTACCTTGTTTGTCCCTCGGTCTATACTACGAGTAATTAGACGATCTTCAATTTGTAGTTTGTTAAAATGCCAACAACTTGAAATATTTAATAAAATGGGAAAACTGGCTAAATTAATCGCAAAATTTTTGAGAGATCCTCCTGAATTAAATTATGATGACGTTTATTATCTTTTAACTTGTTTTGGTTTTCAAGAGGTATCGAAAAAAGGAAGTCATCATACTTTTCGCAATGATCAAGGGCTGAAAATAACCGTACCAAAAAAAGGTGGTAAAACGGTAAAAAGAACTTATATCAAACAAATAGTCTTATTATTAAAACTCGAACAGTGGAAAGATGAAAACTCAAAATAAATTAGCAACATTAGCTGAGTACTTCAGTTTGAATTATCCCATCACTTTTTATCCTGAAAACGAGGGCGGATATACAGTTATGATTCAAGATTTACCTGGTTGTATGTCTGAAGGTGATACTTTACAAGAGGCGATGAGGAATATTTTATCAGCTAAGAAAGCATGGTTAGAAACAGCATGGGAATATAATGACAAAATTCCGCTTCCATCGAATCATCTTAGTCGCTAAAACAAGACAAAACCCATCTACAATTTAACTCAACTCAGCAACGATCGCATTTTCTAATAAAGTCTCATTAGTCAACAAATCCTCTACCGTAATTTTTAAAACTCGATCGCCATCCACTCTAAATAATACTTTAACTCGATCGTTCCCCGGCATCCCCAACGGATTTAAATTAGCAATAGTCTTTCCCCTATCAGAATCATTTAAAACTTGTACCTTGTTTGTCCCTCGGTCTATACTACGAGTAATTAGACGATCGCCATCAAAATACACTTCTGTACTACTATTCTCATCTCCGAGTTCACCAATCACCAGTTCAATACTCGGTTGGTTATTAATTGATGCCCCCAAAATCAACTCTCTTGGTTGACTCATAGGATAACCTTGCCCCGGAGGAATAATTGTGTGCCAGTCATGACGATTCTCACGACGATTCCAAAAACGAATGCCATAACTATGGTAGAGAAAATCTTTGATCTCTAAACCCTGTTCTAATTTTAAAGCACCTACAGCGATCGCATCAAAAGGACGATCTTTTTTTATTTTCTTTTCAGGAAAATAGTTAGTCAACCATGATTGCACCGCAGGAATTTGACCACTACCACCCACTAGCAATACCGCATCAATGTTATTTTTATTGATTCCATTAGCTTGTCCTTGTTGTAAAACACTACTCATCAAAGAATCTAATTGAGAGAAAAATTTATTGTCCGTCAGAATTTGCTCAAAAGTGTCTCTGTCTAACTTCAAATTATAAGTATCTAAATTAATATCATCAAAAAAGACCTCCTGTGCCTCCTCTTGAGATGAAAGTTTAATCTTTACTCTTTCCGCTAAACCAGTCGTTAAAGAAGATTTGGCAACTCCCTGTTGAGTATGAAAATAATCTAAAATCCAATTATCTAAATCGCAACCACCCAAATTTGCTCCTGCCTTACCCATTACCTTTGCTAATTTCGGTTTTTGAGCAGAATTTTCTCCGAATAGATTTTCACCCCATTTCAAGATAAAACCTTGGGCTTGTTTGCTTGCACCCAGATCTAACTCTACTAAAGAAAAGTCCAGTGTTCCGCCACCAAAATCAACCACCAAAATATATTTATCTTGCTCCGTACCGTAACCTAAAGCGGCTGCGGTTGGTTCATCAATAATTCTGACTTGAGAAATATCCCACTTCTGACAAACACCATTTAACCAATAGCGATAACTTTCAAAACTATCTACAGGTACAGTCACGATTAAAGACTCTGTTACCTCTCCTAATTCGGGGATTATTTGACTTAAAAACCATTCTCCAATTTGTTCAAAACTAATTTGTTCTTCGTCTAAACTCGGCAAAAACCCTTGAATGTCAGTACCTATGCCTCTTTTGAAATTACGAAAGTAGCGATCGTCATTATTGACATCTAATCCCTTATCTCTAACTGTTTGCCCAATTATGACATCTTCCGTCTTCGCATCTTGTACATATAGTAAACTTGGGATTACAGCAGGAATTTGCGAATTTCTCTGGGCGATAGCTGGTAACTTAACTATTTCGGGTTCATTTGTGGTGGAGTTGATGCGGGTAATTACTGTATTGCTAGTACCAAAATCAATTGCGATCGGCATATTCACTATAAATTTTATTTGTCACTGTATCCCATTATAGAATTTCCGTGGATAGTTTATTCAAATACATTTAGTCACGAAAACTTTTTTATTTCTTCAATTACTTTTGATTTTTTATTGATTGATTCTTGTTCTTATTAATATCAAGATTATTTTTATTCTTGCTCACAACAAAATGTTCTAAATTTACAGAAATAATATTTGCATTAAATAGGTTGTAACTAATAATCAAAAGACTATTTTTCTCTTATTTGAAAAATGTTTAAATAAAATCGTAAATCAATAAATAAAGCAAAATCAAGCAATTTGAATTAGGTTTAATTGTATTTTTGTCATTTTGAAAATATTTAAAATAACATTTTTCAGGGGAAAATAAATTATATATTTGTCATTTGTCATTTGATATTCGGTAATTAAATTACTGAACTTGGCTTTTACTCGCACAAATACCTAAGTAAAAATGGGTGCGACCTGATTTTGATGTTTAAATAAAAGCCATAAACCTTTTGTTTGACAAGGTATTGATCAATATAATCATATTCAGCTATTTACTGATTAATTAATTAAAATAGACGGCAGATCAACAATTGATCATTTGTCGTCTATTTTTTATGATCTTTTGATTCTTGACTTTGAATTTCCAGAAAAATAGTATAATAGTATTACTGTATTAATCTGATTGAGCATGAACGATTTTACTCCTGATTTAGCTACTAATTCTTTACCGCCACAAAATATTGAAGCAGAAGAAATAATTTTAGGAAGTCTATTATTTGATCCTAATGCCATGGGCAAGGTCATTGATTTATTGCCTGTAGAGGCCTTTTATGTTAATGCTCATCGTCAAATATATGAAGCTGCCAGAAATTTATATTTTCAAGGACAACCGATCGATTTAATGACCGTTTCGACATGGTTAAGCGATCGCAGTTTATTAGACCAAATCGGTGGAACACCAAAAATTGTCAATTTACTTGATCGTACCGTTTCTTCCGCTAATATAGAGCGTTATGTGCCTCTGGTGACGGATAAATACATCAGGAGACTATTAATTAATACAGCCAAAGAAATTAGTGAATTAGGCTTTGATATGGCTAAAGATTTAGATCAAATTTTAGATGAATCAGAGCAAAAAATATTTAAGTTAACTCAAGCGAGAGTACAACAAGGTTTAGTACCAATTTCCGATACTTTAATTGATACCTTTACTGCCATTCAAGATTTTCAAGAAAAAGTTGCCCTTCCTGGTATCAGTACCGATTTTTACGACTTAGATGCCATGACAGGGGGTTTACAGCGATCTGATTTAATTATTATTGCAGGTCGCCCTTCCATGGGGAAAACCAGCTTTGCCCTCAATATCGCTGCTAATGTAGCCAAAAATCAAGATTTAACAGTGGCGGTTTTTAGCTTAGAAATGTCTAGAGATCAATTAGCAATGCGTTTGTTATCAGGAGAGGCTAGATTAGAGAGTAGCCGTTTAAAGTCTGGAAGAATTACCGAGCAAGAAATGGAACCTTTGATGGAGGCGATGGGTACTTTATCGGAGCTACCAATTTACATTGATGATACTGCAAATATAACCGTTATGCAAATGCGATCGGAGGTGCGACGTTTACAGGCAGAAAAGAAGGGGAAATTAGGTTTAGTACTAATCGATTATTTACAGTTAATGGAAGGTAGTAGTGATAATCGTGTACAGGAATTATCTCGTATTACTCGATCGCTTAAAGGTCTAGCCAGAGAAGTCAATGCCCCTATTATAGCTCTTTCTCAGCTTAGTCGAGCGGTGGAACAAAGAACAAATAAACGCCCAATGCTATCAGATTTGAGGGAAAGCGGTGCGATCGAACAAGATGCAGATTTAGTTATGATGCTTTATCGTGACGAGTATTATAACCCAGATACCGTCGATCAAGGCATTGCCGAAATAATTATTGCCAAACATCGTAATGGCCCCACTGGACAAGCTAAAATGATTTTTCGGTCTGAATTTACTCAATTTTTAAATATGAAAGGAAGGTAAGTTAATTAGTAATTAAGAAAAAGAAATCAAAAATGATCGTCTCGAAAACAAATAGCACAGATATCCCATCTTTTTAATTCTCCTTGAGGACACAATCTTTGACAACGAGGACAAGCTTGCCAATCTGTAGATCTTGTTTTTATTTGCTCGAACCAAGATTTTAAAGCTTCTTGAGGTGTATTAACTTGATCTGGTCTCTTTGGCAAAGGATTCGTTAGGCTGGGATGAATTTCATTTTTGTTATCTTCTAAATCACAAGACTCAATATAATTGCTATACCATTTCATCGAAGCAAAATGTAAATTTTCTAGAGGAATTTCGACTCGATTATTAATTTTTTTAACTAGGTTACGCCTCTGCAAACTCAACTCTTGAGCCCAAACAGCATTAGAAGTTGCGATATACAAAACCTCTTTTTTTATGGACACTGGACGGGTATGTTGTGCTACCTTATGATTAACAATTTCATACCAATATTTTTTTAATTCATGAAATCTTTTTTGTTCCTGCCATTGTGGTTGAGACAAAATTATTTTTAATAATTTATCAATAGAATCGAAGGTCATTTTTTTATGAGTAATAACACAACAAATTTAGTTCATCCCGAAATCAAAAAAACTATTAAAAATCTTGATTTAGATTTAGGTTCAGAATTGAGCCGATATGAATATAGTCTTCATGATTCTACTTTAATTGCTCAATCATCTAATGATAACAGTTTCGATCGCTCTCTATTATATGCATCAGTTGTAATGGAAGAACCTCCAAAACCAGAAACTATTCCTGCGGCTTCTCGTTTAATTGACGATGGAGTTACGATAATAGATAGAATATTAACTCCTTGGGGAATAGTTGGTATTATTATGTTCTTTGGAGCCAACTTATTTATATTCTTCAACTTAGATAAATATTCGCCAAATTATTTTCTGTTAAACTAATTATTTCACGAGGTACTCCACCCCATAATAATCCAGAAATCCAAATATTTGTATCTAATACAAGTTTCATTATTCAGTTTTATTTTCTCTAACTTCTTTTACTAAAGATACGATTTCTTCTATTGACAATTGTTCTTGATCTTCTCCCAATTTATCTATTTTTTGCCATAAGTTATTAAGATTTTTTTGTGGTTCTATTAGTTGTTTAATATATTGGTATAATTCCGTTAATTTATCTTCGGGAATGTTATCAATTTCTGCTTTAATTAAATCGACGATCGACATAAAATTTCCCCTAATAATTCTTGATAATAAATAATAATACGTTGAGACTTTATCATAGCCTAACTCCCTCCAACTCATCATCAGCTATATCATACAAACCTCTCAACTTCTCCAACTTCTCCTCCTCCGCATCCCAAAAACCACGCCCCGATGCCTCAATCATTCGCCCAATAATATTACGAAAAGCCTCTGGATTTGCTTCCCTTAACTTATTCGCCATCTGTTCATCCAACGCATAAGTATCCACAGCTTGATCGTACACCCAATTATCAGTAAAATCAGTTGTCCCCGCCCAACCAATCATTGCCGTCATCCGTTGCGAAATCTCATAAGCGCCACCTGAACCTTGATCAGCCATCGCTTCTGCCCACTTAGGATTAAGTAACTTTGTCCGATATTCCATTCTTAACACCGACTCCAACTTACGAGGAGTAGTGTCTTTTGAAAAACTTTCCACAAAACTAGCTGTTACTTTCTTACCGCTTTGCTTTTCCGCCGCTCGTTTCAAACCACCTGTATTCGCATAATACTCTTGAATATCAGTTAAACCATATTCCACAGAATCAATTTCCTGCACCACAGTTGAACTAGTCTCTAATAACTTATCCAAGATTTCAGGACGAGACTGCCCCTTATCTTGCCTACCATAACTAAAACTATTACGACCTTTCCATGTATCTCCTAATTCTTCCCCAGATTCCCAATTACCGTCCACAACTTGATCATTTACCAATGAACCAAAATCACCGCTAGGATTAGAAAATAGTCGTGCGGTGGGATTTTCGACACCTTTTTTTTGTAACTCCAAATAATGCTTACGAATGAAATTATCCTCAACAGATTCATCTGCTAAAGAAGCCCTTGTAAACAAGTCATCTAACAACTCAATAATATTGACAAAAGTATCTCGGAAAATGCCTGATAAATTACCTAAAATATCAATGCGAGGATGACCTAACTTTTCCACAGATACCAACTCATATCTAACTATGCGTCCAGTTCCCTCTTTAATAGGCTCTGCACCGACTAATTCTAATAAAATGCCGATCGATTCCCCTTTAGTCTTAATGGCATCTAAACCCCATATCATCACCGCTACTGTCTCTGGATAACTACCATTTTCCTCTAAATTCTGTTCAATAATTTTCTTGGCGATTTCTTTTCCTCGTAAATATGCACCTGCCGAAGGCATACGATAAGGATCTAAAGCGTGTATATTTCTACCAGTCGGTAAAACACCAGCACCATCTCTAAGCAAGTCACCACCGGGGGTGGGAGGGATATATTCACCGTTTAAACCTCGTAATAAATTAGTTAACTCATCCTCAGTTTGCATCAATAAGTTAGTGATTAACTGTTGTTGCTCAAATCTTTCCCTTAACTGTTCTTCTTTCAAGGCTTTTTTTTCTACTCTCTCAAACAAATCACTATTATCTAATTCTGTTTGAAAGTTTTGTTGTGCTTGAGTATCATCAAAGTAAGCTTCAAGGTATGATTGTAGTTGTTCTTCTGTGGGTTTTTCACCAAGAAT
The DNA here is from genome assembly GCA_011088145.1 of Cyanobacteria bacterium MH1_Bin12. Lineage (GTDB taxonomy): Bacteria > Cyanobacteriota > Cyanobacteriia > Cyanobacteriales > Cyanobacteriaceae > JAALKG01. Next base: position 17,366 of record JAALKG010000001.1, read on the forward strand.
ATGTAACCCTGAAGAAAATAATCTTTGTTCTACTACCTGTAAGTAATCGTAGATTTGAATAAAATATTCATTTAAATCTGATTTACTAAATAGCTTGATATTTTCTGATGTAAAATCGATACCCCTTTGTTGAGCTTCACTAAATTGACAATCTTTATATAAGCCACTGTCAAGGATTTTTTGAACGATGTCTTGTTTTAATAGTTCGTTTTTGTCGGTATCTTCTCGATACTCATTAATTAACTCTTTGAGTGCCATCAATTCTTTATATAATCCTGCTCTACCATAAGGAGGTACGTTGTGGGAAATCAAGACACCATAACCTCTACGTTTAGCTAACATGGATTCGGAAGGATTGTTAGCGGCGTAGATATATAAATTAGGTAAATCACCGAGTAATACGTCTGACCATGAATACCCTGTGTTACCTAAAGGATTACCGGGTAACCATTCTACTGTACCGTGCATCCCAAAGTGAATTAAAGCATCGGGTTGATATTCATTTTGTAACCATTTATAGAAAGCAGCGTATTGAGGATGAGGAGTTAAATCTTTCTCAAACATAAGTCTCATAGGATCTCCAGCGATACCTAAAGGCGGTTGTACACCTATCCACACGTTACCTAATTGTATTCCACCAATTTGGAATTTGTCACCAATAGTTTTAATTCCTGTTTGGGTTAGGTTTCCCCATTGTTTTTCCATGCGTTTTGTCAGGATATAACCAAGCCATTTTTCGAGAGTTTGCACATCGACAGAATTTGAACCCTCCGAATGCTTCTCCCCCCTTTGTAAGGGGGAAATCGAATAGGAAAGAAAATCGTCGGCATTTTTAACGGCTTTGATAATGTCTTCACCATCTTCGGTTATATCACCGACATCGTAACCTTCTGCTTGTAAAGAGACTAATAATTTACGTAGTGATTTAGGTACATTTAATAAAGCGGCTGTGCCTGTTGCACCATATCCGGGGGGAAAACCATACAATATAATGGCAATTTTGCGATCGCTTTTTTCCTTTCTTCTTAAGTTTATCCAACTGTTAATTCTGTTGGTGAGACGTTTTACTCTATCTGGTACTAAATAGATATCTTCACCGACTAACCCTCCTAATGGTATCGTATCGATCGCACCATCTAATTCAGGTAAGGCATATAAAACAACACTTTGTAAGCCACCAATACCTTGTCTTACCCATGAATATATATCTTGAATTAATAAAGGTGCGGCGACGATGTAAGGAATATTTTTGGCAGTTAAAATAGTTTTAGCAACTTCCACCTGCCTTCCTCCTTCCATACTACCAGCAGGCCCTCCTACTAAAGGAAAACCGATAGTCGAAACAATACTATCTACTTTTACTGCATCTGAGGAAAGAGAAAGTATATCTTTGATTCCTGCATCTCTTCTATTTTGCTCGTAATCTGTTGTCATCCAATCTCTAACGGCAACGTGTCCTTCAACACCATTAATGAATATAGGTAAAGGAATTAAACCAGCAGTTTCAAAATGACGAATTAACTGGGGAATATAAGATAATTTACTGATAACATGTTTGCGATATAAAAGAATACCAATTACAGGTTTTGAGGCGTTTTGTAGGGAAGTTGCATGCAACTTCCCTACGGTATTATGTTTTTTATACCACGTCAAATAATCTTTTGGTGATGTGAAATAACCGTTATACTCAGGGTGCAATAATCCCATATTTGGAGTCTCAACCACTTGGGGTATATCCGCCACTGTCAAACCGAGATATTTTTCAGCAATTACCCAACACATAGAAGCGACATTTTCTGTACCTCCTGCATTCCAATAACCATAAATAATTAACCAGTTACGTAAATCTTGGACTTTTTTAACGGGGATATATTTTAATAATTTAGGGCCAGTTTTGAGGAAGCTGATATAACCTGCTAGTTTGTCTTCTTCTTTGCTGTTGCTGAATTTACTGAGAATAAATTGAACTGGTTTGGGCATTCCTTTCGGTTTATCACCGATGGCGAATTTGCCTATCTGAGTAAGACTCATTAATTCGAGGGCGGATTCAAACACTAAACGTATCGAGATGTTTTGAACTCTTTGCCTTAACCACATTACTTGATCGTAGTCAAACATTAAACTGGCAAAGAAAACATCGGCGGTTTGTAAGGCTTGTTCGACTTTTTCGGCTTCGGTATTGATATTGGTGTCACTAAAAACGATTACTTCTAAATCTGGACAACGTGAAACTGCTTTAGTGGCGGCTTGGCGATAGAGGTTGCTGTTAAAGGTTTCAAATCCTGTGATTAAGACTATTCGTTTTTTCATCTTTGCTTTGCCAAAAGAATTACTTTTCTATTAAGTATTGTAACGATTCTTTCAGGTGATTAAGAGGATTTTTGTTTTATTGAGATAAATTGAGCAAACACAATACTAATAAAAATAATCTAATCTGTATTTACTATGACTATCATATTTTTTAATAAATATCTTCTCTGCTGCCTTTTCTTTCATGTCATTGAGCTTAATTCGGATTGTATAAGTTAATTAATTTAAACAACTGAAATAATGTCAAGATTTAATAAATTAAAGGATTTGTAGAATTATTTTTGAGAGTGCGATCGCATTTATCATTCTAATTCTTTTTGACGATCGATTTTATTTATTACACTACTGTCAGCATCAGGATTTATAGGATTAAAGGACTTGCAGAATTATTTTTTGCGATCGACAATAGATGTTAGGTAATTCAGATAAAAGGTACAATAATTAAGATTAGTGATAAAGTTTGTCGTAATCGATCGTCAAAATAGAAAGGAGGAAAAATATTTGTCAAATGAAATTCGAGTAGCAATTTTAGGAGCAACAGGAGCAGTTGGAGTAGAACTTATCAACCTCCTCGTCGAAAGAAATTTCCCCGTTAAAGAATTAAAATTATTATCATCCCCTCGCTCTGCTGGGAAAAAAATGCCCTTCAAAGATACATTAATTGAAGTAGAAGCCGTAAATGAACATTCCTTCGATGATGTCGATATTGTACTCGCCTCCGCTGGTGGTTCAATCTCCAAAGCTTGGGCAAAAACCATCGTCGATGCAGGTGCTGTGATGATTGATAATTCCAGTGCTTTTCGCATGGATGACAGCATTCCCCTCGTCATACCCGAAATCAATCCTGAAGCAGCAGAAAACCATTCAGGGATCATTGCTAACCCCAACTGCACAACTATTTTGATGGGGGTTGCTATCTATCCTTTACATCAAATACAACCCATAGAAAGAATCATTGTATCCACCTATCAATCAGCCAGTGGTGCAGGGGCGAGGGCGATGGAAGAAGTGAAAACTCAAGCTCAAGCGATTCTCAATGGTGAAACACCTCAGCCAGAAATATTACCTTATCCTCTCGCTTTTAATCTTTTTCCCCATAACTCCCCTGTAATGGATAACGGTTACTGTGAAGAGGAGTTAAAAATGGTAAACGAAACCCGTAAGATTTTCTCAGAGCCTCAATTGCGTGTCAGTGCAACTTGTGTTAGAGTACCAGTGTTAAGAGCTCATTCTGAAGCCATTAATCTCGAATTTGCTAATCCTTTTGATTTAAATCAAGCAAGAGAACTTATAGCTCAAGCTGAAGGTGTAACATTGTTGGAAGACTGGGAGAAAAACTATTTCCCCATGCCCATAGATGCAACAGGTAAAGATGATGTTTTAGTGGGCAGAATTCGTCAGGACTTATCTAACCCCAATAGTATAGAATTGTGGTTATGTGGTGATCAAATTCGGAAAGGTGCGGCATTGAATGCAGTACAAATTGCAGAGTTATTAATTGAAAAAAATCTGTGAAAAATTGACAATTGACGATTGACGATTGACAATTAACTGGAAGATTAAAGTTAGAGACTTGATAAATTTGAGATTATTAGATTATTCTTTAAGGCACGAACATTGAACACAACTTTTCTTTTAACAACTTCATATTGGTATTTGATATTTATTGATGGTAATGACTGATTATATTTTTGGTAGAGTTTTAACCGCAATGGTTACACCTTTTAATGACAATTTGTCCATTAATTATGATGTAGCTGAAAAATTAGCCGACCATTTAGTAAATAATGGTAGTGATGGTTTAGTTATTTGTGGCACAACAGGAGAGTCTCCTACTTTAGAAAGTCATGAAAAAGATCAATTACTTAAGGTTGTTAAAAATGCTGTGGGTGATCGTGCCAAAATAATTATGGGTACAGGTGGTAACTCTACCCAAAAAGCGATCGCAGATACCCAAAAGGCTAGTAAAATTGGTATTGATGGTTCATTACAAGTTGTTCCTTACTATAATAAACCTCCCCAAGATGGACTTTATCAACACTTTAATGCGATCGCTAAAGCTTGTCCTGATGTTCCCATGATGTTATACAATATACCTGGACGCACAGGTAAAAATTTAGAACCAGAAACCACAGTCAAATTAGCTCACGACATCGAAAATATTGTAGCAGTTAAAGAAGCTAGTGGAGATTTAGAGCAAACAGCCAAAATAAATATGCTCGCACCATCAGAATTTTTAATTTATTCAGGAGAAGATTTTTTAACTTTACCAATGATGACCGTTGGTTGTATCGGAGTTGTTAGTGTTGCCAGTCATTTAGTTGGTAAGCAAATGCAAACGATGATTCAAGCCTACAGCAAAGGCGATAATGATCAAGCACAATCAATTCAAAAAAGTCTTTATACTCTATTTAATGTCTTGTTTTGTAACACCAACCCTATCCCTGTTAAATATGCACTGCAACTACAAGGATGGAATGTTGGTAAATTAAGATTGCCTTTAACTTCCCTTAACTCCTATGAAGAAAAAGAGGTAGAAGCAGTTTTAAGGAATTTACAGCTATTATAGCAATATCTTTTTTATAGATAATTTATTTTTAAAAGGAGGGTTTGAGCAATGAATTATAAATAATACATCATTATCTGATTTTCAAGCAAAATATTAAGGGATAAATCGGCTTAATTTTAATGTAATCATAAAACAGAATTAAATATGTCTTAGTTCGATTTGAGAACAAGTTATAAGTATAATTAATAGGAAATCAAGAATAGTTACGATTCGAAATATTTCGATTAGCTAGGATTCTCAATCTTAAATATTCATTAATAAAAGGCTGTTATATTTAATTAGGGTAAATACAATTAATAAACTTTTAATTGCCAACAGATAAATCGATATTTTAAAACAACAAAATTAAGATGTTATCATAGTAATTCTAATTAAACTTTATACTCTAAAATAATTTCTATTATCGAAGCTATTTCCATGGATGAAAAGTAACATCAATATTGCATTATAGATTTTGATCAAGAAGAAACTCCATTAATCGTCGCTATCTAACATATAGCATTTTTAAGATTTATAGGGTATAAATGTTTTGTTGAAACTATTATGAAATAAACATTTGATTTTCTAGTTCTGAATCCTGCTATAAGTTGTCAGTTTAAGAATAAAATCAATTATTAATTATTAACTATTAATGATTAATTATCTAAGTTTAGCTATTACGAAAACAATAATCACATTTTTGAGGAAAATTCTACAATGGTAGATAAAAAAATATATACAATTAAAGACAGAAAAAGAAGAACGAACAATAATATTGAGAAAGTTGGACCCATTATTGAGAAAAAGAAAAGCGATGAGCCCGTATTAAAAGTTATTCCTTTAGGTGGATTGCATGAAATTGGCAAAAATACTTGCATCTATGAATACGAAGACGAAATGATTTTGGTTGATGCAGGAATTGGATTTCCTACCGATGGTATGCACGGTATCAACGTAGTTTTACCTGACATGACCTACATGAAGGAGAATAATCATAAAATTAAAGCCATGATAGCAACTCATGGTCATGAAGATCATATTGGCGGTATTCCTTATCACCTCAGACAACTAGATATACCTCTGATTTATGGACCTCGTTTAGCAATGTCGTTACTCAGCGACAAATTAGAAGAAGCAGGTTTACTTGAACGTACAAATATTAATACAGTTGCCCCTCGTGATGTCGTTAAAGTGGGTAAACACTTTAAAGTTGAATTTATCCGTAATACCCACTCTATTGCTGATAGTTTTACCCTTGCTATTCATACTCCCATAGGTGTTTTAATTCACACAGGAGATTATAAAATTGACCATACTCCTGTTGATGGTGAATATTTCGATTTCCATCGTTTAGCAGAATTAGGGCAAGAAGGTATTCTTTGTTTATTAGGAGATTCAACTAACTCTGAAGTTCCTGGTTTTACACCCTCAGAAAGATCTGTGTATCCTGGTTTAGACCGTATTATCTCTAAAGCCCAAGGGCGTGTAATGGTGACAACTTTCGCTACTTCTGTTCACCGTCTTAATATTATCCTTGAACTAGCAATGAAATATAAACGTAAGGTCGGCGTAGTTGGTCGATCGATGTTAAATGTCATTGCCCATACTCGTAAACTAGGATATATAAAATGTCCAGATAATTTATTTTTACCTTTAAGACATTTAGGTAGTTTGAGAGATGAAGAGGTATTAATTCTTTGTACTGGTTCTCAGGGAGAGAAATTCGCCGCTATGACGAGAATTTCACGTAGCGAACATCGTCAAATTAAAGTGCGTCCTACTGATACGATTATTTTCTCTGCGAATCCTATTCCTGGTAATACTATTGGAGTTGTCAATACGATCGATCGATTGATGATTCAAGGTGCTAATGTAGTTTATGGTAAACATAATGGCGTACACGTTTCAGGTCATGGTTGTCAGGAAGATCAGAAATTAATGTTATCTTTAGCTAGACCAAAGTTTTTTGTCCCTGTACATGGTGAGCATCGTATGTTGGTTAAACATTCTCAAACGGCTCAAAGTGTGGGAATTCCTGAACAGAATATTGTTATTATCAACAATGGTGATACGATCGAGTTAACTGCTGATAGTATCAGTAAAGGAGACAAAGTACCTTCGGGTATTCAGTTAGTTGATACTGCTGGTGTTGTCCATGATAATGTCATGGAAGAACGTCAACAGTTAGCAGAAGATGGTGTCATTACAATTGCCGCTAATGTTGATGATAATGGTCTATTATTAGGCGAACCTCAAATTAATTTACGGGGAGTTGTTTGCAGTATGGATAGCACAACTTTAGAGCGTTTAATTAAGCGTACCGTAGATCGAACTATAAGCGATCGCTTAAAAAGTCATTTAATTTTAAATGATGATAATAAAGTCAACTGGAATAGTATTCGTATTGATGTAGAAACAGGCTTGAATCGCATGATTCAAAGAGAATTACAAAGTAGTCCTTTAGTAATATTCATATTACAGATACAACAAACCAGTAAGATATCAATCTCAAGTAATGGAAATGAACAAAATCTGGATCAATTAGAAGAACTAGAAGAAGAAGAAATTTCCGATGGTAAATTTACTCGCCGTCGTCGTAAAACAACAACTGCATAATATCTGGTTGCATTTGAAATATTAACGAACTCAATAAAACACAAACCCCGTAAATTTAATGATTGCGGGGTTTGATATTTTTGTTGTAACGGTTAAATTTTTACTTGAAAAAATAAAAACTTCAGTTTGATTAATGGTTAATTTTCTCTGGTGAGTAGTATCGCAAAAGACAAAGGTTACAATCTTGACATAGCAATACTTTGAGAAATCATCGATGTCCTGATCAATCGATTCTTTGCTATACTCGCTATACAGTTTGTAATCTGTAATCAAAATGTGATTTAAATCACATTTATTTAGTGCCTTCGAGGTAAGATTAAGAAAAGGTAAATAAATATCTGTCGATGATTTTAATCAAAAGCCAAACAAACTCGCCTCAAGGTTCTCTGATTTCCAATTTGAATTCTATTTCTTTGGATAATGGCTTAACTTTAATACATCAACATATATCATCCAGTCCAGTTGTTGTCGCCGATGTTTGGGTTGGTGCTGGAGTTACCACCGAGTCTGAATCGTTGTCAGGAATATCCCATTTTTTAGAACATATGATTTTTAAAGGGACAAAAAAGATTTTGCCAGGTGATTTTGATTATATTGTCGAAAATACGGGTGGTTTTGCCAATGCCGCAACTAGCTATGATTATACTCACTTCTTTTTAACTACAGCTAGTTCGTATTTACCTAAAACTTTACCTTATTTATCAGAAATTGTTTTGCAAGCAGAAATTCCTGAGGAGCAATTTGACATTGAAAGAGATGTTGTTTTAGAGGAACTTCGTTCGACTAATGATGATCATAATTGGACAATTTTTCAATCTCTTGTTTATAGCATTTATCAACATCATCCTTATCGTCGTTCTGTTTTAGGAGAAGAATCATCTCTGATGACTCATACCCCTGCTCAAATGCGTTCTTATCATTGTAATCATTATCAACCAAATAATATGAATGTTATCTTGGTGGGTGATATTGGAGAACAAGAGGCTGTCTCTTTGGTGGAAAAGTGTTTTCATAATTTTAAAAACCCTTCACAATGTCCTCTGGTTTATTTTGATAGTGAAGCTCCAATTGTTGAAATTCGTCGTCAGAAATTGTTTTTACCACGTTTAGAAACACCCAGAATGATTATGGGTTGGATGGTTTCAGGTATTGAAAATTTAGAAAGTGCGATCGCATTAGATATGATATCAGTAATTTTAGCTGGTGGTAGAAGTTCTCGGTTAACCAGAAAGTTAAGAGAAGAGGAACAAGTAGTAATGGATATTGGTTGTGATTTTTCCCTACAAAAATATTCTAGTTTATTTACAATCACTGCCTATTCATGTACCAATAATCTTGAACAAATAGAAGAGCAAATCAGGTCTCAAATCGATCGACTAAGACAACAGCCCGTCAGTGATAATGAATTAAAAACTTGCAAAAAATCATTATGTCACGATTATATTTTCTCCACGGAAACTCCTGAACAATTAGCAACCTTATATGGTTATTATCAAATTTTAGACAAAGCTGACTTAGCTTTGCAATATCCTCATATCGTTAAGAGTTTGTCCGCAGAAAAATTACAACAATATGCTTGCCAATATCTTTCTTCTAAATATTATGCTGTTTGTTATGCTTATCCAGAATAAGTTATATAGCAAAGAACAAGAGGCAAAGGTTAAAATCTCGACATAACATTCTGATTTATTTATTAATATTTAATAGTTTACAATTCATTTAGAACTGCTATATAAGCTACTTAGCAGAAGTTTCATATAATGGTTTTTGATAACCTCATAGACTCTTTTTGATCTTTAACTTGAAAGAAATTTATCGCAAAAGTCAACTTTATTCAGTTTTTTTGCGTCAATCATCACATCAGATAAATCTATTGAAGTGTTCAACTGCATACTTTAATGATTCTGTATCTATAAATAATTAGATGATTAAATTTAGGTTCATACTTTAATGATGATAGAAAAAGATGTCTAAGATTAAATGGAGAAAACTATTAATAATTATAACTATTTGGTTATGTTCTGAAGTGGTATTAACCCTTATTGGTTTAGATGATTTAGCTGATTATGGTGAATATCTTTTTGAGAAACCTGTTCTGCTGACATCATCATTAACAAAACGTTAAACATCCTAATTAGCGACAGCCATAAGCCGTTAGCTTTTCTTGTCTGGAATACCTACGATTATAAATGTTCTAAATTGAATTGCAAAAATTATCGTTTGTAACTTTTCTAGTAGCGAATTTCAAAATTTTTAAACTGTTCAATATTTTCAGTTACAACCAGCGCGTCGATATTATTAACTATAGCCGATGGTGAACCACATTTAGCCCAATTAATAAGTGTATTAATTTGTTTTTCTCCTCCGATTGCTAGAATCTCCACATTTCCATTCTCTAGATTTCGGACATATCCATAAATACCCAATTTTCTAGCTTCAGTGCGAGTATAGATTCTAAAACTTACCCCCTGTACTTGACCTGAAACAATGATTTTAATCTTTTTCATGATTTTGAAGATCAGACTTTGTCTAAAACTTTGAACAATTGTCTTAAATTTATCAAAAAATCGAGGGTTTAAAACCTCGCCTTGATCGGCGTGAATATTTTTGATGGTAGTAACGGTGCTATTTTCAAAAATTACCTTTGTCCTTTGTCCTTGGAACTTTGCCCTTTTGACTCTACTGTGATGCCATGAGGACACATTTTCGTTACCCAAAAATCTAAATTAGCATCATTGATTTCTTTTTTTACATTGGTTGTAACCATTTGTGCTTGTTTTTGTGTCTTACATAATGCAAATACGGTTGGCCCTGAACCAGACATCATTGCTCCTAAAACATTATGAGCCTTAAAAGCATCAATTAAGTTTGAAACCACAGGATATTGAGGTAAAACAACTTTTTCGAGGTCATTCATCAATAAATGACCTATTTTATCTGCATTTTCTTCACTGATTGCTCTAACTAAATCACCACTATGGATGTGATCAGTTCTTTCATTTATATCTTCTAAATCGGTCACATAGAGATGATTAAATTGCTCTCGATAGCTTTTATATGCCCGAGGAGTAGATACAGACAAATTATTATATTTAGCAAGGATAACCCAAATATCTTTTAAATCTGGTAATGGTGTGATTTTTTCTCCTCTACCCGTTGCGATTGCAGTACCGCCTGAAATACAAAAGGCTACATCTGAACCGAGAAAAGCGGATAAATCTCGTAATTCAGGTTGAGTTAGTCCCAACGACCAAATTAAATTAATACCAACTAAAACTGCGGCGGCATTACTCGAACCTCCAGCTAAACCAGCGGCTACAGGAATATTTTTTTCGATAGTGATATCTAAACCACCAAAATTATTACTAACTTTAGAGTATTTTTTCTGCATTAAACGGACTGCTTTATAAACTAAGTTAGTTTTGTCCAAAGGTACTTGAGGATTTTCGCAAAAAATTCTGATTTGGTCAGTACCATTTGCTCTTAAATGAAGAGTGTCTCCTAGATCAACACTTTGCATAATCATCACTAATTCATGATAACCGTCAGGACGATCTCCGATAACTTCTAAATGAAGATTGATTTTTGCGGGAGCGAATAAAGAGTAAGATTGCATACAATTGAACTGTAGTTAAAGCCAGAATTACAATAGCATATGATTAGAGATCAAAAACATCCCCTTGCTCATCTCGATCGAGAAATTATCAAAAAAGCATTTGTTGAAGGCAAGACAGATTACAATTTAGCCGAAGTTGCTAGATTAATAATACGTTATAAAAATTTTCCTGGTGCTAAAGATATTCAACACGATTTAGGATCTATCTTACAACAATGGGAGATAACTGAAGAGCAATTATATATAGAAACTAGGAGATTACATCAGACTAAAGGTATTTATGGGCATAAGAAAAAAGCAACAGATAATTTAGAAGATTGGAGTTAGTAATTAATAATTAAGACTTCAAATTTAGTAGTTCGCCAAGTTTAAAATGATAGATTATGGTAGCAGGGGAGAAGAGAGCGGGGAGAGCCTTGAATATAACTGCCTATCCCTCAAAACAAAATTAATGCTCTACTAGGAGAAGTATTTTTTAATAGAAGGTGCATTAACACTGACAGAATTTAGTAATTCCCCTTGCATTGTCAGCATTTGTTTAAGTGAATCATCGTCTGGATGATCCCAGCCTAACAGATGTAAAAGTCCATGACTGGCTAACCACGCCAATTCTATTTCGAGACTATGATTTTCTAAATTTGCTTGTTTTGAAGCAGTTTCTACGGAAATAATAATATCTCCTAAAGCAATAGATTCTATTTCGTACACATCAGGAAAATTATCTTCCAAAGCAGCAAACGATAATACATCAGTCGGCTTATCTTGTTGGCGAAATAGTTTATTTAAACTCTGTATTTCTTGATCATTAGTTAGTCTTAAATTAATGTCATAAGTTTTATTCTTATCAAAATCTAAGTTTAGGTGATTGAACCATTTGGTTAGCCAATCTTGCCATTGAGACTGATCAATACAAATATTTTGATCAAATAAATTTTCTAAATATAGATCTAAATGATATTGATTCATAAGAGTTTAATCGTTATTGCTCCGCAATTTCCGTTAAATAATCAAACCAATTATTAAGACTTTCTAACTGCAAAGAAGGCTTCATCATACCCAAACCTTTAACAATTACCTTCTTTTTACCATAAATAAAGCGATCGCGTAAATGTTTAGGTAACTTGTCCGACAACAACGCCCATGCAGGTTCTAACATTGGAGTTTCTAAGACAACATTATTTTTACCCTCAGGCTTAATACGAGAAAAACCAATGGATTTAGCCTTCAATTTTAACCTAGATACCTGTAGTAGCTGCTCCACAGGAGAAGGAATCTCCCCATATCTGTCCTGCCAATCTGCCTTAATTTGCTTTAATTCCCGTTGAGATGAAACCGTTGCCACATCTCGGTAAGCATCCATTTTCTGTTCCAAATCATTAATATAACTATTAGGAATAAAAGCGGTGAGTCGAAGTTCTAACTGTGTATCTTCCACTTGCGGTATCTCTTGTCCCTGTATTTCATTGATAGCCTCCTTCAACAACTGGGTATACATATCAAAGCCAATCGCTTCCATTTGCCCTGATTGTTGAGCTCCTAGAAGACTGCCTACTCCTCTAATTTCCATATCTCGCATCGCTAACTGATAACCCGAACCTAACTGAGAAAACTCCTGTAATGCTCGTAATCTTTTTCTGGCCACATCGGACAATTTTTGCTTATTAGAATAAAATAACCAAGCATGGGCTTGAACTCCTGAACGTCCTACCCGACCACGTAACTGATACAATTGGGATAAACCAAAACGATGGGCAGATTCGACGATAATTGTGTTAACTCTGGGTATATCTAAACCTGATTCAATGATAGTGGTACAGACCAACAAATCAGCTTCACCATTATGAAAACCGAGCATAGTCGATTCTAATTCACCCTCAGGCATTTGACCATGAGCAATTGCAATTCTTAAACTAGGAATCATTTCTCTGAGCATGGCCACAACTTTTTCCATCCTTTCGATACGAGATACGACATAAAAAACTTGTCCCCCTCGATCTAATTCGTTACGAATGGCAGTAGGAATTGCAGGACGTTTAAAAGGCGAAATATGGGTTTTAATCGGACGGCGACTAGGAGGAGGAGTAGTGATTAAACTCATTTCTCTAACTCCAGAAATAGACATATAGAGAGTACGAGGAATTGGAGTTGCACTGAGAGTTAAAACATCAACGGAAGTTTTAGCTTCCTTGATTTGTTCTTTATGATTAACACCAAATCTTTGTTCTTCATCTATTACTAATAAACCTAAATCTTTATAGTCAATTGTCTTACCTAAAAGTAGATGAGTTCCTACGACAACATCTAATTCTCCTGTGGCTAATTTTTGTTTAATTTCTTTAATTTCAGATTTAGTGCGGAAGCGATTTAATAAGCCTATATTGCAGGGCAAACGCATCTTATTTTTGAAAGCTTTACCAGATAAAGGTTTTAGCGATCGCTTTTATTTTTAATCAAAATCTCAAATGCTTGCTATATAAGGATTATAAGATTTAGATGCGTTTGCCCTGGCCTATATTGATGGGATAAGGAGCAAATCTTTCGGTTAAAGTATGATCATGTTGTTGAGATAAAATCGTTGTTGGTGCCAGAAAAGCCACTTGTTTATGACCAGTAGTAACTACTTTAAAGATACTTCTAATTGCCACTTCTGTTTTACCAAAACCCACATCTCCACAAACTAATCTATCCATGGGACGATCGCTTTCTAAATCTCTTTTAACATCTTTAATTGCCTTTAATTGATCAGGTGTTGCTTGATAAGGAAAAGAGTCTTCTAGTTCTCTTTGCCAAGGAGAATCTTCGGGATAACAATAACCAGTTAGTTGGGATCTTTTTGCATATAGTTTGACTAAATCTACAGCTAATTTTTTGATCGATTTTTTAACTTTATTTTTAGCACTTTCCCATTGTTTACTCGACATTTTATTGAGTCGTGGTGGCTTTTCTCCTGTGTGCCGATAACGACTAACTAAATCTAAACTATCAGCAGGAACTCTTAATATTCCATCAGCATATTTAATAACTAAATATTCTCTACTTTCATAGGTTTCTAATTCTAAAAATTGTCCAATCCCATGATATTTATGAACAATAAAATCTTGGGGACGTAATTTATTTAAATCAACTTGTTTTGAGGCTGCTCGACGACGTTTTCTGACATAGCTAGGAGTTGCTAAATTATGTTGCCCAAAAAACTCTCTATCTGTGACGACAACAATACGAAAAATAGGTAAAATAAATCCTTCCAATTCTGCTTGTCCTGAATATTTTAAAGCTACTGCTGTATTCTTTCTGTCTGTTGAGTTTTTCAATAATACCCAAATCGAGAGGATTAGCAATAAATTGAGCAGGACAATCATGTTCTTGTAATAGAGCAACAGAACGAGAAGGTTGAGCAGAAATCAACCAACTATTATACTTACTTAAATCAATAGTTTCATAGATTTCTTTTTTCCCTCGTAAAAGTTCTCCTAATTTAGCAAATTGATGGGGAGATACAGGTAGAGGACGACTCGATATATCTAAAGTGGGATTTTTATTTTCAGGATTATCAGAGGCTATTTCATCTAGATAAATTTGAGGTTGTTTAATTAACTCTAATATCTGGAAAAAATCTCGATGAATTTTTACTAAAGGTTCAACATTATCCGTGGCTTTCATATTATTAATTAATTGCTATTTTTCTGGGGCTTGTTCTACCCAAATACAACTATGAGCTTGACATTGTTCCATTTCATCGATCTCAACTATAGTGTTAGAAGGTAAATAATCTAAAATAGAGGCGACCTGATCTCCAAAAGCAAAGCCTAAAAAACGAGTTAAACCTTCTGGATAAATTTCTTGAGCTAATTGTTCTTGTTCAGAAGCCGATAAATATGGTTTAATGGAGTTCAGGCTGGGCAAACTCTGTCCAATGACAGTTTGGTAGTTAGTCGGTGTTAAACTAAAATCTTCGATCGCATCTAAACTACGCTGAGAAGCTGGATCAAATTCTCGAATATTTTCTAGCTCATCCCCAAACCATTCCAAACGTACAGGGAATTCTGCTGAGACTGGAAAAATATCAATTAAATCCCCTCGCTTACCCCACTGCCCTTCGGTTTCGACTAAGTTAACTCTCTCATAACCCATCTTTGCCAAAGTTAAGTCAATGTCTTTACTCTCCAAGGTCATACCTTTAAAAAGATTCAGACAATATTGGGACAATACTGATGGTGGTGGTAAATGAGGTTGTAAGGCTTTTTCTGTGGTAACTATGGCTAAGGGTTGACTGGTAATTTCTTCCTTAAGCAAAGCTGAAAGGGTTTGCAATTGCCCCCAAATCATCTCGGATTCTCGATCAAAAGATTCATAAGGACTGGCTTCAGAGGTGGGATAAAAAAAATGATGTTTCCAACCCATCAACTCAATTTGAGCCATCCAACGGGCAGCTTCTTCAAGAGTTGCACAGACAATGAGGAGATTTTTGTTTTGAGTTTGGGCAAGGGCGGAGGAAACCAAACCTTTAGGAAGACGAGATGCACCTTGTAAATGTAGAGTCGATGCTTTATTTAATTTATCAATTAAATCTGTGGTTAGGGGAGATTGGGAAATCGATCGAATTAGAGAATTAAAAGACATGTAAGATTAATGAATAATTAATAATGAATAATTAATTATTAATAGGACAGTTAATCGATCAAAAAAATCTACAATCGGTTAGAGTCACCTAATCATTATAGTTATGAATAGGTAATCATCGCTAGTATGGAGAAATAAAATCGTTAATAAAAGTCGATCGAATATGATGATACTTCTTTTTCCCTTGATGATTGAGTAACTTGTTTACTGAATTCTTCTCTATAGAGCCTATTTGAGATCTTTTATACTTATTAAAAACTCTATTCATTATTCACTATTGAAGTTGCTTGAACAAGAAGACTTGCAACATTATTTGCTAATTCATCTCGAATGGTCATTTGATGTAAATTGACTAAATTATCAGCGATAAAAGCGTCTCTGACTAATAATGTATTTCCTGCATTAAAATCAGTTTCATAGATAACTTCTTGAATACCTGCTGAAATAATTAACTTGAGACAAGTCAGACAAGGTTCGAGAGTGACATAAATTGTTGCTCCATCAGTTGAAATACCATGTTTGGCAGCTTGTGCGATCGCATTTGCTTCAGCATGGACAGCACGAGAAGGTAAAGATTTACTCGCATCACAACTACTCAAACCCTCATAACAAAAACCTTGAGTAATACAATGTGCTGTACCAGAAGGAGAACCGTTATAACCTGTTGCTAATACCTGACGATTTTTGACAATGACGGCACCCACTGGAAAAGCTAGACAAGTCGATCGAGTTGATGCTAATTTTGCCATTAACATAAAATATTCATTCCATGTGGGACGGTTTTTTTCTTGATCTATCATTATGACAATGGACAATTTAACAATGGATAGTTGGCAATAATTTTTTGGCAATTGACCCGTCAACGACAAAAAGCGAGCTCATAGCAATCACAATTTTTCGAATAATTATGATTAGAATTGCAACTAATCTCAATAATACTATGATCATGCTATATAGATTATTTGGTCTTTGATTCAGATAAACCATGTTCACTTTCAGAACAGGAATTTTCAATTAGAGTAAAACTCAATAGACATCTCCAAAAAATTCAAATATTTTCACAGCAAAGGTTTTAGCATTTTAGCTTGAGGCGATCGCACTAGGCTAAAATGTACATAATTCGTCAAAAATTGGGGAAAATGTAATTTCAAATAAAAAATATTAATACAAAATTCATAAATTCTGAATGAGATATTTTTTAAGAAAATTTGCGATCGTCATTTTTTCGAGACCATTTTTATTTTGCTCATATCCTTGCACCGAACTAGCATTACTCCACAAATCTAAATGAGAAACCGAAGGTTGAGCATAAAAAGCTTTTTCCGTAGCACCTAAAATTTGACAACTTATATGAGTAAAATAATCATGACTGATTCGATAACAAGGGAAATTAGCGATTAACGGTACACCCCAACCATCAAAAGCAAATAAACATTTTACGATACCTCCTTGTTTTGCCCATAGTCTTGCCACACCAATACTGCCTACCACTCCTGCACTAAAACTGATAAAAATTAGAGGAGAACTTGTCAGAGGTTGTCCATATTCTTGGCATAAAAAATTGTAGATATTTAAAACATCATAAGGGAAAATTTTAGTAGTCGGAATTATACATATTTGATCCGATAAATTTAGTCCTATAACTGTTAACAAATAAGTAACAAAATCATCAGTTAGATGAGGAGAATGAATACCACCACAAACCACAATCATAGGTGATATTTGAGTTGGATTATTGAGCATTATTTAACTATAGAACATAATGAATTTAGAATAAAAATAAAACCATTTATAGCAGTTATCAGGTTGATGAAATATAAATATTTGGCGTGAAATTATCATCAAATAAGCATTTTAGTTCTGAGTTCAAAGCTATAGAAAAGTACAAAGGGCAAAGGAAAAAGGTTAAAATCTTGACAATACTTTCAGAAATCATCAATGTCCTAATCAAGCCGTTCTGTGCTATATAGTATAAGCTAAGATGAATTTAGGTTGCTTATTTGATAGATAGGGAAAAAAAGTGAAAATATTATTATTCTCCCGACTCCCAACTGCTCTCTGCTCTGTAATCTAAACCATAAATTTACGGCATTCAAGCTTATTATTTGTGACAATAAGACGAATTAAATTTATCAAGACAAGCTTTTTTTTCTTGATTTGTCAAGTCTTGAATTTCAATATCTCTTCTTAAGATCATACCATTATGTCCCATTAATAATCTAGGTAATTGCTCATTATTTACGATCGCAAAATCTTTCATATTGTAAGTAGTATAAGTTGTTAAATCAGGATTATCAAAGTTAATATCAATAATGGTAATTGTTTTCATAGTGATAGTATTTCCTGCAATTAACGATCGACTTCCACCTCCTAATGGTCCCGTATGCAATAATTGTAAATCACTTTTATGGGCCGGATAATAGGCGTGTTGATGACCACTGATATAAGTATGTACATCGTATTTTTCTAATAACTTGCGCAACTGTTCGGCATTATTTAATACTTCTCCAGGATAGTCTCTACCTTTCGCAATACCATATAGGGGAAGATGTCCAATAATTATTTTCATTTTTGCTTGTTGGGCTTGAGGGGAAGATAGACTTTTTTCTACCCATGCTAGTTTATCTTTAGGGATATTACTTGAGGAGCCATCCCAGACTAAAAAGAAGATTTCGTCTTGTTCAAAGGTATAATAAAAAGGAAATTGAAAGCGAGCGATAAAATTAATTTGAGGATCATGTTGAGGATTTTGCCAATATTCTACGGCTAAGTCTCGTTCTTGTTGGAATAAAAATTTTGTTTTATCAAAAGCCACCGCACCAGAAGCATCATGATTACCGATAGTAAAGCCAAAAGGAATATTTAAGCTTCTAATTGGTTGGGCAATATTGCGATCGAAACTTTGCCACATCGCCCTAATTTGAGCGGGTGTTAAAGATGGTTTTTGTCCTGCAATCATATCTCCACTAGATAAGATTAAATCAGGTTGCCAAAAAGGAATCATTTTGAGAGCCAGATGTACTTCTCGATCGTATTCTGTCGAACCATAAGCACCATTGAAATCACTTATTACTAATAATCTCACATCTCCACGACGAGGTTTTTTAAGATTATATTTATCAATTATTTGCTGTATTTCTGGTGTGAATTTACTCTTATTTATATCCTCATTTGCTGTAGAGTTAAGAAAATTAAATTGAGTTAAACCAACAATAATTAAACTGAACCAAGTTAAAAGTAAAAGTTTTTTTATTTTCATATAATTAATCTATCAACAAGTTCACAAGAAATAATATTTATTTTGAACAGTGGATTTATTTTTTACCCTGAATACGATTTTTTGTTCAGATAAATTTGAAATTAATAGTGGAAGAAATTAAATATTTTATAGTCTGTTAGCTAGAAAATCTACCATATAACCTTCAGATTTATTATATGGTATTCCACTATATACGTCTAATGTGTATTAATTATTGAAACCCCTGTCATTTGGTTAATTATTCGAGATTAACACTTTTTAGCAATCCCTCAAATCCTTATAGAATAAAGGTCGTTTTTAATTCACATCAGACGTACTATATAACAATTAGAAAACTAATTGTAAAAAATTCAGAATAAAAATCATCAAAATTTTTACAATTATTGCTTGTTAGCTTTTTGATAGTATTTTTTGATAGAATTTGTTTAAAACTTTTATATACTCTTTTGTTTTAACTTACGAAAACCAATTCGTATTTTTAACAAATATCGAAACCATTCTCTCGCAGGACTGTCAAAAAAAGTAAAAATATCGCCGAAAGCAATTTTAGAATTTTGATGGTGCAACCAATGTATCTCTGGAGTTGTAATGAATAAAATTTTGCAGATTTTAATTATCGGTGCAGGGGTTTTCCAATTAATAATAGATACGTGTCTCCAAACAACGTGAAGTTCCCCCAGAATTACTCCTAAAATTATTCCAACAGGAGAAATCTTCCATAACCAAGGAATAAATATAAAATAAGGAAGAGCTCCTAAAAATCCATCTCATAAAACTAAAGGATTTTTGGTTAATACTGCATAGTGAATGAAACTACGATTTTTACTATGATGAACCGTAGAATGAAATTTTCCAAAAATATGTTCAGGTACATGATAAAAAAAAGTAGAAAAGAAATCTCCTAGTAACAATAAGATGAAAGAGATCAGAAAAACTTTGATAATATACAAAATTTACCCTCAAAGAAACACTACTTTAGGTTAATCAATAAATATTAAATAAATGTAAAGAAATGTTTAAGATTTAGTAAATTTTTCAAGGTAATTAGGATTTTGTTAGATAGATATATTTATCACAGAAAATAATTAAAAAACTGTAGTTATAATCAAATATTTCTGGAAATTAACAATAATTTAAAAATAATATTTATATCAATTTAGGAATGATTTGATTGGATGTAGAGCAAAACTAAGAACTTATGAACGAAAATGCTTATTTTATAATCAAAAAATTCTTACTGGGCAATCTTTGGTTAAACTAAAAGGGAAAAAGGTTATCATAACTCATCCATGAGCATCATTGGAAAAAAAATTTATTTATTTCTTTTCACCCTTGCATTTATTTTTGTAACTTTCATTCAATCGGGCTGTACTCAAACCCCTCCCATTTACGATACCAAAGCTATTTTTCATCCTGTTGTTGCCAACAATGGCATGGTTTCCACTCAAGAAAAACTGGCAACAGAAACGGGATTACAGGTACTCAAAGAAGGAGGAAATGCTGTTGATGCAGCAGTGACAGTTGGTTTTGCCTTAGCCGTCACCCTACCACGAGCTGGAAATATTGGTGGAGGTGGATTTATGATGATCCATTTAGCAGAAGACAATCAAAATATTGCCCTTGATTATCGAGAAAAAGCACCATTGAAAGCTACTGCCAACATGTTTTTGAATGAAAAGGGAAATGCTGATAAAAGTAAATCTCGTTTCAGTCCTTTAGCTGTAGGTGTACCCGGTACTGTTGCAGGTTTAGTCATGGCTTTAGATAATTATGGTACTATTTCTTTAGAAAGGGCATTACAACCTGCGATCGCATTAGCAAATGAAGGATTTATCGTTACCCAAGACTTCGTCGACTCCCTCAACTTTGCCCGTAGATTTTTAGATAGACATCCCGCAAGTCAAAATATTTTTTATCCCAATGGCAATCCTCCTATCGTTGGTGAAATATTTAAACAACCTGATTTAGCTCGTAGTTTAAAATTAATTGCGACGGAAGGAAAAAGTGTTTTTTATCAAGGACAAATCGCTCAAGAACTTGTTAAAGAAATGGAAGCCAGTGGTGGTTTAATTAGTTTGGATGATTTAGCTAAATATAAACCTGTAATTAGAAAACCAATTCAAGGTAATTATCAAGGATATAATATTTACTCGATGCCTCCTCCTAGTTCTGGCGGAATTCATTTAGTACAAATATTAAATATTTTAAAACCTTTTGATTTAAAAGCATTAGGTCATAATACGGCTGAAACAATTCATTTAATGACTGAAGCTATGAAATTAGCTTATGCCGATCGCTCTCGATACTTAGGAGATTCCGATTTTGTTTCCGTTCCTATTGACAGTTTAATTTCTCAAAAATATGCTAACAATTTAAGTCAAAAAATAAATATTAATCGAACTAAACCTAGTTTAGAAATTGCCCCTGATAATCCTCTAAAATATAAAGAAAGTAACGATACTACCCATTATTCAATAATTGATAAAGATGGTAATGCTGTGGCGAATACTTACACCTTAAATTTCAGTTATGGTAGTGGTATTACCATCCCCAACACAGGTATTTTACTTAATAATGAAATGGACGATTTTGTGGCTAAAGCCGGTGTACCTAATGCTTATGGCTTAACTGGTGGTGAATTTAATGCGATCGCACCTGAGAAAAGAATGTTAAGTTCCATGACACCAACTATAGTACTCAAAGACGATCGAGTATTTTTAGTGACAGGTAGCCCCGGTGGTAGCAGAATTATCACCACTGTCTTACAAATACTACTCAATGTGATCGATTTTGACATGAATATAGCCCAAGGTACGGTTTCTCCTCGTATTCACCATCAATGGTTACCTGATAAATTATTTATCGAAGAAGGTATTAATCAAGATACTCGTAAATTATTAACCAAAAAAGGTCATAATGTCGTGGCAACAAGAGCAATGGGTAGTACTCAAAGTATTATGAAAATCGATAAATTTATTTATGGTTTTTCTGATACCCGTCGTCGGGAATCACTAACAGCAGGGTATTAAAACAATTGACAATTGACAATTACTGAGTTGTTTATCAAAACAAAAACGCCAGTTTTATAACATGAAAATCCTCCAAAGTTGGGAGATTTAGGGGGTATAAGTGCATTAGTTTTTTTCATAGAAATCACCTTAAATCAAAAATAAAAAGACCCCTCTACTCTCTCTTGATAGAAAAGATGTCGTTAGGCAGAGGGGTTATAATAATCTCGGTTAAAAAGCTAAAAATTAAAGCTCAGAAGACATTGTACGAGCAGATTGATCATCAATGCGAAAATCTTCATCATCACTCAAGGATAAAGAAGCAATTTCCTCAGGAAGATTATCCTCAATCAAGCTCATATCTTTGCCTGTACTCGCATCAATGCCTCCCCACTCTTGATGTTGATCATAGGCATTAAAACCAGTTCCTGCGGGAATTAAACGTCCAATAATCACATTTTCTTTCAAACCACGTAACCAATCTGATTTACCTTCTATCGCAGCTTCAGTTAAGACTCTGGTAGTTTCTTGGAAACTAGCTGCGGAAATAAAGCTATCAGTGTTTAAACTCGATTTTGTAATACCCATAATCAAAGGAGTATATTCAACAGGTGCGCTATTAGTAAAAGCCAAAGTTTCGTTATCTTTTTGAATTTCACGTAATTCGACTAATTCTCCAGGTAAACGAATACTATCCCCACCATCATCGACTCTCACCTTAGAAGTCATCTGACGGACAATTACCTCAATATGTTTATCAGAAATGTCAATTCCTTGAGATTGATATACCCCTTGAACCTGATCAACTAAGAACAATTGAGCTTTTTGTAAGGCTGCTAATGCTGCTTCATACATACTCATATCATCTTGTTCTTGATAATACTGGTAGAAAATTTCCAGCATTTCGTGAGGACTAGACATACCATCGGTTAAAGGTTCACCAACTTCAATGCGTTGATTATCATTAACAATGATATTTTGGTTGAGATTCAAAGGATATTCGGACAGAGTACCATCGTCTTCCAATACCTTAACATCGATCGCATCATCATCTCGATATTCTACCTGACAAACACCAGGGGTGCGAGCTAAAAGAGCAGGCTCTTTAGGTTTACGAGCTTCTAATAGTTCTTCAATACGGGGTAAACCTTGAACAATATCCCCTGTTTTGGATCTTTCAAAAATAAGTAATACTAAGTTATCACCCCGTTGTACTAAATCCCCTTGTTCAATGTGTAAGATTGCTCCAGCAGATACACGATAAGGACGAGCATAACGTAATACTAATTTATTTTTTTCGATCAAAACAACTTGACCAGATTCAGGTGCGTTAACACCTTTACTTAAAGCAGAACCTTGAGTAATAAAATCACCAACCTTACAAGTCGGTTTAGATTTACAATCTAGACTAATCACATCAGAATCTCTGACGACCAAAATACGACGAATTGCTTCTTGCCCTTCACGAATACCTTGAATAGTACCTTCTTCGAGACAAAGAATTTCCGTACTACCAACTACTGCACCTGCGGCAATTTCTTGTCCATCTTTGACCAAGATACGAGTAATAATGTTGGGTTCAGTTTCTAATTCCCGACGTAAAACTACAGATTCAAGAACGACAATTTGTAAACGGAAAGAATTTTCATCACTTTCATGGGGGATTAATTCAATATCCGCACTCATACCTTCATCTGTTTCTAAAACTAATTCAGTACGAACTAAATGAATTCCCTCTACACTCTTCACTCTTTCACCATCTTTAAATAAAGTGCGTAAAACAGGTTTTAAGTTGATAGTTGAACCTTCTTTATTCAAAGATTCTTGGGAAGGTGATACGGTTGTATTTATGACATTGTATTGTTTGAGAGGGCGTAATAATAAACCAACTCCATCATTAGTATCAACTGCTTCCCCAAAAAATTCTTCTTCTGTGACTGTACCAGTAGCAATTTCTGTACCAGGAGGAATAATCATACCTGTCTCCTCAATACTTGCTAAATATTCGGGGTCAACATCTAAATATAATTTACCTGGTTTAATGATGATTTCTCTTAAAATATCATTTTTCTGAATAACTTCAGCAAGACCACTAGATTGACAGTAAATATCCTTGACGATTTGTGTTCCCGACTCCACATACTGTCCATCTTCAACTAATAACAAAGAAATATCTTTATTAATTTCGTGACTTTCTTCAGGAATCCAGAGAATAGTTCCTTCTTTAGTTACCTCGTATCCTTGTTTTTTGTTGCCTCTTCCTGTCTCTAATCCGGCATAGCGGATAATACCACCTGTTTGGGTTGTATAAGTATCATCAATTAATTCTGCAACAATTTGACCATTTTGGATTTTGGTTCCAGGTACTACTTTAAGGGCAAAGCGATCGCCTCTGTTACTATGGATAATATATTGTTGTTGACTACCATGATGTTCTAGAGAAATTTCTGCTTGATCTAAAGAAACAGAAGCAGTAATAATTTCAATTTCACGATTACCATCTTCAAAACGACAAACACCACCACTCTTAGTTTTCAGTCTGGTTTCCGCCAAGACAGAACCTTCTTTGATGGTATCTCCATTTTTAACTACAGGTTCAGCACCAGGTGGTAAATTATAAACTTGTCCAGAAACCACCCAAATTAAACCATTATTACGAGAAGCAGTTAAAGTACTGTTACCTTGTTTGTCAGTATTACTTTCAGGAGCAATATCAGCGAAATGCACTTCTCCAGATAAATCCGAGGCAACATCTTTAGTTACCTTTTCAGTTGATCTATTTTTCTGGGGCATTACCTCAGCTAAAAGATCGTTTTTGCTAACTTTTTCACCTTCTCTTACTGCTAACAAACTACCCGCAGGAACAGCTACTTTTTCATTACTACCAACCAGAACATTACCAGCAATTTCTACTAAGAATTTTTGATCTCCGTGACGTGTACGAGTTTCTCTGACTTTGAGTTTTTTGCCAAATTTAACAGCTCCACCTACAGGAGTTGTAATTCGTTGAGCTACTTCTCCCGTGAAAACACCCCCTGTGTGGAAAGTACGCATGGTTAATTGAGTACCAGGCTCACCAATAGACTGAGCGGCAATAATACCGATTGCTTCACCCATATTGACCCATGAACCGTGGGCTAAAGACCAACCATAACATTTTTGACATGCAGAACGAGCAGTTTCACAAGTCAAAGGAGATCTTACTTTGACAGTATCTACCGCATCACCAATTTTTATTGCTAATTGTGCATCGATATCCTGATTAGATTTAGCAACAAGTTCACCTGTTTCTTTATGAATAACATCTTCACCTAAAACTCGACCTAATAATCGATCAGACAAAGGAATCAAAATACGCTCACCATCTTTCATCGGTTTAGCCACAACACCTCTTTGAGTGCCACAGTCGGTTTCACGGATAATTACATCTTGGGAAACATCTACTAAACGACGGGTTAAATAACCAGAGTCAGCAGTACGTAAAGCCGTATCAACTAAACCTTTTCTCGCACCATAGGAAGAAATAATGTATTCTGTAACCGTTAAACCTTCACGAAAGTTTGTTTTAATCGGTAAATCGATAATTTCCCCTTGAGGATCAGCCATCAAGCCACGCATACCAACTAACTGACGTACCTGAGAAATATTTCCCCTTGCTCCAGAAAACGCCATCATGTAGACAGAATTCAGAGGATCTGACTCACGGAAGTTACGAACTACTTCATCTTTTAGAGATTCAGAAGTATCATTCCAAGTATCAATTACTTTTTGGAAACGCTCCACCTCCGTAATTTCACCATTAGCATAACGAGTTAACGTATCTCTAATGGTCGATTCTGCTTCTGCTAACATTTCTTTTTTAATCGGAGGAACTTTTAAGTCTTCCACACTAATGGAAACAGCCGCTTGAGTTGCATAGCGGAAGCCAATAGTTTTCAGTTCGTCACAAACCGCCGCACAACGGGCTGAACCATGAGCGGTAAATGTTTTGGAGATTAGTTTTTTTAAAGCACCTTTATCGATAACTTTATTATAAAAAGTTGGACGTTTGTTCTCAGTTTGTTTAGAAGACATGATTAATAGTTAAGAGTTAAAAGTTAATAGTTAAGAGTTGTGACAAACTAAATAATTACTGAGTTAAGGTTAGCTAAGACTAACCCTAATACGATCGCAATCAGTAATTCAGTAAAAAATCATTGTCAATTATCAATTGTTTTAATATTCATCGTCATCTTGACCTAAACTAGCTAAATTTTCTTTGTAAGTAGGACGTTTTGGTATACTACGACTTGCTTCCATTAGATCTACTTCTGCTTCTTCATCTCCATCAACTACTTTGTGTACAGAGACATCCAAACCAAGAGATTGTAATTCTCTCAACAGTACTTTAAAGGACTCAGGAGTACCCGGACGAGGAATTGGTTGTCCTTTGACGATCGCATTTAGAGCTTCATTTCGCCCCTGCATATCATCAGATTTAACCGTCAACAACTCTTGTAAAGTATAAGCCGCACCATAAGCTTCTAATGCCCAGACCTCCATTTCACCAAATCTTTGACCACCCTGTTGAGCTTTACCTCCTAAAGGTTGCTGAGTAACCAAAGAATAAGGGCCTGTTGAACGAGCATGAATTTTGTCATCAACTAAGTGAACTAGCTTGAGCATATAGGCTTTACCCACTGTCACAGGACGATCGAATGGTTCACCAGTACGACCATCATAAAGTTGAATTTTACCGGGGTTATCTTCATCAAATACCCAATCTTTTCCGGGTTTTTTGGCTGCATCTCGAAGTAAACCATTGACGGTATTACGGGAAGCCTCTTCTCCATACATCTCATCAAAAGGAGTCATCTTAAAGCGATAACCTAAATGTTCTCCAGCCCAACCGAGTAGACATTCAAATACTTGTCCCACATTCATCCGAGAAGGCACACCCAGAGGATTAAGGACAATATCCACAGGAGAACCATCAGGCATATAAGGCATATCTTCCCTTGGTAAAATTCGGGAAATAATTCCTTTGTTACCATGTCGCCCTGCCATTTTGTCTCCCACTTGAATCTTACGTTTCTGAGCGACATAAACTCTGACTACCATGTTTGCCCCTGGAGGTAATTCATCACCTTTCTCACGGGTAAATTCACGAACATAGACAATTCTGCCTTTTTCCCCATTAGGTAGACGTAAGGAGTTATCCCGAACATCTCTGGCTTTTTCTCCAAAAATAGCTCTTAATAATTTTTCTTCAGGGGGTTGATCTGATTCTCCTTTAGGAGTTACTTTACCAACTAAAATATCTCCTGATTCTACCCATGAACCAACGTTGATAATTCCTTGACTGTTGAGGTTAAAAAGAGCTTCTTCGCCAACATTAGGAATTTCACGAGTTATTTCTTCTGGTCCTAATTTCGTTTGACGAGCTTCTATTTCGTGCTTCTCAATGTGAATCGTAGTGTAAATATCTTCTTGGACTAATCTTTCGCTAATTAAAATAGCATCTTCATAGTTATAACCTTCCCAAGGCATATAGGCAACGGTAATATTGTTTCCTAAAGCTAGTTCACCACCTTCTGTGGCTGAACCATCGGCTAAAACTTGTCCAGCGACGACTTCTTCTCCTTGGTCAACTAAGGGACGTTGATTTAAACAGGTATCTTGGTTAGAACGTTCATATTTTTGCAAATTATAAACAATATCAGGACCATCTTTGGGTTTGAGGGTAATTTGTTTCGCATCAACTTTAGTAATAATTCCATCATGACGAGAAACAATTACCATTCCTGAATCTCTCGCGGCTTGTCCTTCCAAACCAGTTCCAACTAAAGGACGTTCTGCCCTTAATAAAGGTACAGCTTGACGTTGCATGTTAGATCCCATTAAAGCTCGGTTAGCGTCATCATGCTCCAAAAAAGGAATCATAGATGTTGCCACCGAGACAATTTGTACTGGGGAAACGGCTACATAGTCAACTTGATTAGGAGTGGTGGTAGAGAATTCTTGACGGTAACGAATCGGTACATTATCACCTAAGATATGTCCTTGTTCATCGGTGGATAAGTCTCCAGGGGCCACTCTTTTATCATCTTCTTCGTCGGCGGTTAAATATTCTACGGGTAAATCTCGACGGACTTTTCCGTCTTCTACTTTGTAATAGGGAGTTTCAATAAAACCATATTCGTTGATTCGAGCATAGGTTGCCAATGAACCAATTAAACCTGCATTTGGGCCTTCAGGTGTTTCTACAGGACAAATACGACCATAGTGGCTAGGATGGATATCTCTAACGGCAAAACCCGCTCTATCACGGCTTAAACCACCCGGTCCTAAGGCTGAGATACGACGTTTATGGGTTAATTCTGCGAGGGGATTAGTTTGATCCATAAACTGGGACAATTGAGAAGAACCAAAAAATTCTTTAATTGCCGCTACGAGGGGTTTAGGATTAACCAATGCCGCAGGAGTCAAGGTATTAGGATCACCAAGGGTCATTCTTTCACGAATGATTCTTTCTAAGCGGGATAAACCCACACGTACTTGGTTTTGTAATAGTTCTCCAACGCTTCTGACTCTTCTATTACCAAGGTGGTCGATGTCATCGGTGTTACCAATATCAAATTCGAGATTAATTAAATAATCCACAACTGATAAGATATCTTCGATCGTCAATACTCTGGTATGGTAAGGAACGCTTAAACGTAGTTTTTTATTAATTTTATAACGTCCCACTTTACCTAAGTCGTAACGTTTAGGGTCAAAGAAACGACTTTCGAGTAGGGCTTGACCACCACTTACTGTAGGGGGCTCACCTGGACGTAATTTACGATAAAGTTCCATCAAAGCATCATCAGTGCTAGGATTTCCTTCTTTTTCTAAGGTTTTATGATAAAATTCGGGATGACGTAGACGATCAGTTATTTCTCGATCGCTTAATCCCATTGCTTTTAGTAATACTTGAGCCGAAATCTTACGGGTTTTATCAATTCTTACCCAAACAATACCATGCTTATCTGTTTCAAATTTTAACCATGCTCCACGATTGGGGATTACCGAAGCGGAGTAAGTTCTTTTTCCATTTTTATCTATCTCTGATTTGAAATAAACTCCAGGGGATCTAACAATTTGATTGACTATGACTCTTTCTGCACCATTAATCAAAAATGTACCGCGATCGGTCATTAGAGGCAAGTCACCAATAAAAACTTCTTGTTCTTTTCTTTCTCCTGTTTCTTTGTTTAAAAGTAATGTAGGGACATAAACTTGAACAGAGTAACTGGCATCTCTTCTTTTGGCTTCTTCTAAATGATATTTGGGTTCTTTAAGACGATATTTGTCTCCAATCAAATGTAATTCTAGCTTCCCTGCATAGTCGCTGATTGGAGTAAAACTGTTGAGTTCTTCAATGAGACCATGCTCTAAAAACCACTTATAGCTAGAGCGTTGAATTTCGATTAAATCTGGTAACAGTTCTTGAGTAGTCATAGGTTAGTCAATTATCCGTTATTTAATTTTCGTAGCTGATTGAGCTTGAGGATCAAGACTCTGACAAGGATGTCAAAAATTTTTTCAACTCATATTTCAGATGTTGAATAGTTTGCAGGCATTTATGCTGGTTTCACGAGCGATAGTCTCTAATGATTGATTTTTTATTTGGGCTATTTTTTCGGCAACATGGACTACATAAGAGGGTTCATTTCTTTTTCCTCTATAAGGTACAGGTGCTAAAAAAGGACAGTCTGTTTCGACTAAAAGACGATCCATTGGTACAATAGCAGCACTAGCTTGTACTGTTTTAGCATTTTTAAAGGTTACTATACCGCTAAAACTGATATACATGCCCAAATCTAAAAAACCCTGAGTTTCTTCGGGATTACCTGCCCAACAGTGCATTACACCTGTGATCTTGCCCTTTTCTTGGTTAAATTTATATAAAATATCCTGTAGAACACTTGCCGCATCCCTACAGTGAATAATAATTGGTTTATTTAATTTTTGTGCAATTTCTAACTGTTGCCACAAAACTTCTTTTTGTAACTCTTTTTGGTCATCTTTATAGAAATCTAAACCCATTTCTCCAATAGCAACAACTTTTGGATAAGATTGGGCGATTTCTAATATTTGATGGTAAGTTTTTTCTCCCTGCCATTTATCGACATCTAAAGGATGCAAACCTATTGCACAATACAATTCTGGAAATTTTGCACACAACTGTCGAATACTTTCAAACTCTTCAGGGTGAACACAGGAATGAATTAATTTTTTGATTCCTGCGGACTGCCAACGAGCAGACACTGATTCCAAATCCTCTTGAAAAACATCAAAGTTTACATGAACGTGGGTATCAATAAGTTGCATTACTGTTTGTATTGTCAATTAAATGCTGGTTGCGAAGGCTACCATGCTATCCATTATTTTCACTTCAAGAGTGAGTGTTTGATAAAGGGACGATCGCTGTTTTATTTCTCAACATTTCCTATTTCATTTGGAAACCAACAGCTAGGAGGATCATACCAATTATTAAGAAGCTTGAGGTTGAGCATTTTTTAATGCTCTTGCCAATCTTGCTTTTTTTCTAGAACCGTTATTTTTGTGGTATATTCCTTTTTTGACGGCTTTATCAATTTTGCTGTAAGCGTCAGACATGCAATTTTGAACTACTTGCATTTGCTCTTGATCACCAGAAGTTGAATAAACTTCTACTGCTTGAAAATATTTTTTCATTAAGGATCTAACCGCAGATTTATATGATTTATTACGTAAGCGATTACGTTCATTAATGCGAATTCTTTTGAGTGCAGATTTTGAGTTAGCCACTATATTTATATTTAATTCTCTAGACTACTTAATTAATTTAACAATATTTGTATATTTACAGAATATGCCGAATAAACATTGTAAATCTATACTATAACACTTGACAAGTCAAAAACCTAAATAAGACAATCTTCAAGAATAAATACAGCATTTGAGTTTCTTCAGAAGTTTGATTCTCAGCTATTAGTAATTAGTTTTATAGATTTTGCCATAAATTGTTTGTTTTACATAAGTCTTTAAGTATAAGGTATTAGATATGATTCTCTAAAATCGTTTTAGTTGTTAATAAATCAAAAAAGGTATATATCATAACGAATGTTGTTAATGAATCAACTAGAAAAATATATAAAAACAAATTTAGCTTCTGCCAATATAATCGTTAATGGCGATCGTCCTTGGGATATTCACATAAATAATCCTCAATTTTATCCGAGAATATTCTTACAAGGCTCACTAGGATTAGGTGAATCTTATGTTGAAGGCTGGTGGGAATGCGAACAATTAGATCAATTTTTTTATCATCTTTTAAGAGGACAAGTACAAGAAGAAGTAGCAGCAAATAACATTACGGCTTTATGGCAAAAAATGGTCGGTAAATTAATGAATTTTCAAACCTTAGTGAATAGTTTACAACTAGGAAAACATCATTATGATTTGGGAAATGATTTATTCATCAGTATGTTAGACAAAACCATGACTTACACTTGTGGTTATTGGCAAAATGTTCAAACTTTGGAAGAATCTCAATTAGCAAAACTAGATTTAATTTGCCGTAAATTAAACTTACAACAAGGCATGACATTATTGGATATTGGTTGTGGTTGGGGTAGTTTTATGAAATATGCAGCTGAAAATTACGGTGTTTCTTGTGTCGGTTTAACCGTTTCTCAAGAACAAATGACATTAGGACAAGAAGTTTGTCACCAATAGATTAAATACACTTCTGTGACTGCTTCTATATTTACTTTTTGACCTAAAATAC
>JAALKG010000104.1 GCA_011088145.1 Cyanobacteria bacterium MH1_Bin12
TTACTCTTATCATGAAATGTATTAGCTTACAAATTGAAGTGCGAAAATCAAGATAAATGATTTAGATAGTGAATCGGAGTTGGTATTGGTGGATGATGGTAGTAAAGATCGATCGCTTATAATAATGGATGAACTAAATCGGCAAGATAGTAGAGTTCATTATTTAAGCCTCGCTCGGAATTTTGGTCATCAAATAGCCGTAACAGCGGGAATTAACTATGCTCAAGGTCAAGCAATAATAGTCATTGACGCTGATTTACAAGATCCACCTGAACTAATTCCTGAACTAATCGAAAAATGGAAACAAGGTTATCATGTCGTCTATGCCCAAAGAATCAGTCGTCAACAAGAAAGTTGGCTCAAAAAAGGTCTAGCTTTTAGTTTTTATCGAGTATTAAATCGTTTTACAGATGTTTCTATACCAAACGATACAGGAGATTTTTGTTTAATGTCTAGACAGGTTGTCGATATTCTTAATGCAATGCCCGAACAAAACCGATATATTCGAGGTTTAAGGGCTTGGGTTGGTTTTCCTCAAACTTCAGTCAAATTTAAAAGAGATCCTCGTTTTGCAGGAGAGATTAAATATACTTTTCTTAAATCTTTAAACTTGGCAGTTGACGGTATTGTTTCTCTGTCTCGAAAACCATTGAAAATTGCTACCTATCTGGGTTTGATTACTGCACTATTAGCGATCGCAATGATGATTTTAGTGGTATTTTGGCGATTATATCAAGCTCCAACTCAACTTATTGGTTATACCATGATCACTATTGCTATCTTTTTTTTAGGGGCAGTACAGTTGATTTGTTTAGGGATTTTAGGAGAATATATTGGTCGCATTTATGATGAAGTAAAACAACGTCCCATTTATACTTTAAAAAAAGCAGTTGGTTTTGATTTTGATAAAAGACACCGTTAAACAGTTAGTAGTTAGGGTCTGCTGAATAAAGATGAAACCTTTACGAATAATGCTTAACAGCTAAAATTCACCTCGAAAAATACCAAAAATAATCCCTAATTCCCATTGTCAATTGTCAATTGTTTAGTTACCCAATATAGATAATAACGTTCACCACTATGTTGAGCTTTTTCAAATTTTGTAATTGGCTCAATTATTAAATCTGGTGATGAAAATAGTTCTGATTGATCAATTTGTTCTTCATGAGATTGTTTTAAAGGATTATTGAGAATTAAAAGAATGCGATCGAAAGGTGGTAAATTATCATTGGATGAGTTTAGCAATTGACTTACCTGCTTTAATACCTCTTTGTGATCCACATCTACTCGTTTATGCCATTGGGAAAAACTCCCTATTCCTTGAATTTCTGGATAATAAAGCTTTCGATTTAGGTAGCCAGCGATGGGAGTCATCCTCGAATCATTACTGCCAACTATAAAAACATCTTGCCAGCCTTGTTCTTGAATGTATTGTGCTGTTTCTTTTCCTGCCGATAAAGGAACTACCGAGTCTAAAGCAAAAAAAGCCAAACCTGCTCCTAGTTGAATTATCAGAATAACAGTAAATATAAAAGGATAAAAAGGAATGAGGCGAAATCTCGATCGCTTTTTTGTCTGACTAATGGAATTTTTTGTTTGTTGTAAAGAGCTATTTTGTGAAGATAAGCACAGCCATAAAGAGATCAAGAGCATAATGTAATAATAACCATAATGTCGTGAACCCTGACCCAGATGAACAAAATAATTAAAACTCATCAAAGCGATCGTACTTGTGCTATAAAATAGTAATGCTAAAGGCGATCGTCTTAAAAAGATTACTACGGAAGTAATTAAGCCTAAAGATAGTACTCCACAAATCAATAAATCTAACCAACGTTTTGAGTTGGGAATCAATAGGGTGTAGCCTCCCAAAATACGACCTAAAACTCTAAAACCATGACGTAGATAAAATTTGAACAAATCTAATCCCACGGACATCGATTCACCTGCTTGAATCAATGTATAGATAGAAAATGAGAGGAATGCGATCGCAACTATACAGCTGAAAATTAAATCCCATTGCCACAAACCTCGACAATAAGACTTACGTTGTTGAGGTTTCCAAATCCATTCTACGACTAATATAAAACCAAGAGGTAAAGCAATGAAAAAAGCATAGGCATGACTATTCGCCATTAAACCTAAGCACAGAGCCAGAGGTAGATAAGTTTTGCGACGTAAAGGGTAAAAACTACAAAAGAGAAAAGAGAAGAGTACCGCAAGGATATACATCCTGCTAATCAGAAAATATTCATAAAAAGTATAGTAACCAAAGGTAAAAAAAACTTTTTGTAAGGTCGTAAATGGACTATAACGCCAAAATAATGCGATCGCAATACAAGCTAAACTCCAGTGAAGAATCTGCATCATAATAGGAGTATTAGCAATAAATTTGACCATCAATAAGAGAAGATACCATAAAAAAGGATGTCCTCCGGGAATAGAATTTGTATATAGTTCTGATATAGAAGCACTATCTCTTGCTACTAACCAACTCATAAACTCATCTCTCCACATAACATGGTTTAAGATTCCGATTAAACCCAATATTGCAAAGGTAAAAACCGTTATTTTTTCAACAGTTTGAGGATGAATTGATTGCCTAAATTTTAAGCCCACTTGCAAAATAACTCCTATTTTAAAGCCTCTAAAATTATGGCTGATCCCAAAATTTTATGTGATTAATTTTTTGTATAGAAAAACAATGCTTCGATATTACTTTTCTGCTCCCAAACTGAGATGATATTACTACCTATTTTTGAAATAAATGTACTTCTGTTTGAGGAAAAGGAATACTAATACCTTCTGCATCTAATCGTTTTTTGACATTTTCATAAGTATTGAAATAAACTGTCCAATAATCTTCTGGTTTAGCCCAAGGGCGAACAGCAAAATTGACGCTACTATCAGCCAATTCCATCACAGCAATCGTCGCCTGAGGTTCTTTTAAAACCAAGGAATCTTTTTCGAGTACCTCACAGATAACTTGTTTTACTCGATCGATATCTGCATCATAAGCCACACCGATAACTGTATCAACTCTTAATTTTCCTGTTGCTGTGTAATTAATAATATGTCCTCCTGTAATAGTTGCATTGGGTACTATTACTCGTTTATTATCTAAAGCAATAAGGGCAGTAGTAAATAATTGAATTTCTTCAACTTTTCCTAACACTCCATCTACTTCAATTAAATCGTCTACATTGAAAGGGCGAAATATTATAATTAAAACTCCCGCTGCAAAGTTAGACAGAGAACCTTGTAATGCTAAGCCAACGGCTAAACCAGCAGCACCTAATACGGCAATTATCGAAGCAGTTTGTACTCCTAAACGATTAAGAGATGCAATGACGGAAAAAATAATAATGACATAATAAGTTATATTGATCAAAAAAGAACTCAGTGTGGCATCAATATTCGCTTTAATTGATAAGCGTCTAACTAATTTACTCAGGAGGTTTGCACCCCATCTACCAACAATAAAGATTGCAATCGCGGCAATTACATTAAAGCCAAAATGAATTACCAGATCATGTATTATTTCCATTAAACGGTTTATATAGATCATCAAATTATTTTTCAAAATCCTAACAACCAATGATTATAAATTTATTGGTATGCTTTGAATTAAGTTTATTAAGGTTTGTTTCAAAACTCAACCAAAATTTGGGTTGACCAGAACATACTCTAACCTCCTCATAAGGGCAGGTTTTTAATGTTTCTCGTTTAGACAGAGGGGAGACAAGGAGATTTTTTCTGAGGATTTTTAGCTTATTTTCTCTAAATCAAGTCTAAACCACAGTCACAAAGATCTATAAAGACTTAGCCTTGTTACTTAACCAAAATTAAACTTATACTATAACTTGAGTGGATAATGAGTAATTAATTGGTTTTAGTTTATTGCCATGGGAGACAATGTTTATTCTGGAACTTAAAAAGGGCGAACGATGGGACTTGAACCCACGAATGGCGGTACCACAAACCGCTGCCTTAACCACTTGGCTACGCTCGCCATATCACAATTATACATTATAACACTTTTTAGTAAAATGATCCAGTAGTTGCTCTTTATTTTTATGAATCCATTACCACCAAATCAACACAACTCTACTTCTTTGTTAATTACCTTTAGTAGTGGATTAGTTGTGATTACTAGTGTGGTTCTTCTATTTACAAATCCTTCTGAGAGAAGGTATGAAGAATTTGCCACCGAACAGTTAGTTATCTACGCGAAAGAGAATATTTGCTCTGCTAACTCTGGGAATTTAGAACAAGCGATTAAAAGTCAAGTGTGCAATTTAATGATTGATACGGGTAGAAATAAAATTCCTGAATTAATTACCGAAAAGAGTCAAAGAAAAAATTATCTTCTTTTTAGTATTTATGAAACAGATTTATTTTTGTATGAGTTTCAAACAATCGGAATATTTAATAGTTTTTATATCTTAGATGTTCAGGAGATTTTGTGAAATAAATCTATTTTTCGGGATGTTAATTGTTAATTATTGTTAATAATTAGCAATTAAATTAAAAAAAACAAATTGCGTCATAGATTTTCAGTGTTAAGATCAGAATGCAGTTATTTTTACAATTTTAATTGTTAAGGTAAAGTACTATGAATCAGGAAGCAATAGCTCCAGTTGTACTAGTCATTTTAGATGGTTGGGGTTATAGAGAGGACGACGAGAATAATGCGATCGCTCTAGCTAAAACGCCCGTTATGGATAGTTTACTAGAGGTTTATCCTCATACATTAATTCACGCATCGGGTAAACAAGTGGGATTACCTCAAGGACAAATGGGGAATTCAGAGGTCGGGCATTTGAATTTGGGGGCAGGAAGGATTGTTCCTCAAGAATTGGTAAGGATTTCTGATGCTGTAGAAGATGAAACAATATTTGAAAATCCGGTATTACAAGAAGTTTGTCAAAATGTTCATGAATCGAAAGGAAAACTTCATTTAATCGGTTTATGTTCTGATGGTGGTGTCCATTCTCATATTGATCACTTATTCGGATTATTAGATTTAGCTAAATTACAAAATATTAGTGAAGTTTGTATTCATATTATTACTGATGGTAGAGATACAAAAATAACCAAGGGTGTTAAATATGTCCGAAAAGTTGAAGAATATATTAATCAAATTGGTATTGGTAAAATAGTGACTGTTTGTGGTCGTTATTACGCGATGGATAGAGATCGTCGTTGGGATAGAGTCCAGAAGGCGTATGATTTATATACTAAAACAACTGAGATTGATGGTAGAAGTACGGTAGAAGTTTTAAAAGGCTCTTATTCTCAAGATGTTAATGATGAATTTATCGAACCAACTCGTATCGCACAAGGACGAATCGAAGAGGGAGATGGAATAATATTTTTTAATTTTCGTCCTGACAGAGCTAGACAAATTTGTTATGCCTTGGTTATGGAAAAATTTGATGGTTTTGAAAGGGAAAAAATCAATAATCTTAGTTTGGCAACTTTTACTCAATACGATCCTAATTTACCAGCAAAAGTTGCTTTTGAACCACAACAATTAACCAATATTCTCGGAGAAGTTATTGCCAATGCTGGGTTGAAGCAATTTCGTGTTTCCGAAACTGAAAAATATCCTCACGTTACCTATTTTTTCAATGGTGGTTTGGAACAACCCTATGAAGGAGAAGATAGAGAGTTAGTTTGTAGTCCCATGGTTTCTACCTATGATAAAGCTCCTGCAATGTCTGCTGTAGAATTAACTAAAGTAGCCTGTAAAGCGATCGATAAAGGTATTTATTTCATGGTGATCATGAACTATGCAAATCCAGACATGGTGGGTCATACAGGCAATTTAAATGCAGCGACAGAAGCAGTTCATACCGTTGATTCTTGTGTAGGAAAATTAATTAGAAAAATCAATCAAGCTGGTGGTACGGCAATTCTTACCGCAGATCATGGTAATGCCGAATATATGGCGGATGAAAAAGGAAATCCTTGGACAGCTCACACTACCAATATGGTTCCATTTATTATCGTTGAAGGAGAAAAACGAAAAATAGCTGGTCATGGATGTGATGTACCGTTGAGAGAAAATGGTAGATTAGCTGATGTTGCACCTACTATTTTAGATATCTTACAATTAACTCAACCCGAAGAAATGACAGGTGTTTCTTTAATTAAAAAACATTCCTATGAAGTGAAAACTAGTCGTACCCCTGTGAGTGTTTCCTTATAAAGAATTTATTTGTGCTAATAATATATTTATCGAACAAATATGCTTTAAAGCCTCATCTTGCTAATCTAGTGAACGTTGAAAAAATATCAACGATGATGTAATTTTCCTTGGGTACTTCACGGGTAATTAATCTTAAAGTTGATGTTAATGGATATAATAGTTTAATTAATATAGTCAAAAATATAGTCAAAGTTTTTAAGTTATGGACGTATATCAAGTCGTACAAATTATTTGGGCAGCTTCTTGCGCATTATTAATTGTTTTAGTATTATTACATTCACCTAAGGGTGATGGTTTAGGTGGTATAGGTGGACAAGGTCAATTATTTACTAGTACTAAAAGTGCAGAAGCAACTCTCAATCGTCTGACATGGATTTTAGCTTTGACTTTTATTATTTTAACTATTCTTTTAAGTTCTGGTTGGTTGGTTAAGTAATTAAGTGAAAATTATTTCCGAAATTATTTATTAATCTAAATCTCCTTATAATAAGGGGATTTTCTTTTTTTTCGATCGAATTTTGTTGAGAAAATTCAAAAATCATTAAAAACTGAACAGATATTTTCTTAAAGAGTTAGCATGGAGTAAATGGGAATATAAACAGAAGTGAGGAAAATGACCTCCAGGAACAAATGAATATAAGTTTATGGCAGAATTAACACAAGTTAAAAAATATTTAGCCTATTGGTTTCAGCTAGGTCAAAAAATTATCATTCCTCGTACAAATAAGAGTTTGATACCAAAAAAAGTATTAAATGATTCTGGCTATAGTTCTGAGTTGGAAAAGTTGTGGGCATTAGTGACAAATGATTGTAACAGACAATATTGTTACTTGGAAGGAACCAATGAAAGCATTGGAGAGTTATTATCTCCTGAATGGGATATTATTGACTGCGCCCGTTGCAATATGCCTATGCCGATAGTTGAATTGGGAATACAAAGTGCTTCTTGTGTTTGTGATGATCTCGATAATTGGCCTAATAATGAATTACCAAATCCCCGATCGTCTGTCAATAATACAGAACGACTAATGATCATCAGAAAATCTTTACTTAATAAACAAAAAAATAATAGCTAATAATTATTCATTATTAACTATTAATTATTAGTTACTAAATCTTGCCTCTAATCTCTTCAACGACTCCATCTCTCATGATAATTTCTATATTCATTTTTTCAACTAAATTATCACCTTCTTGAATCTCAAAAAAACTTTCCATTTGATTTTGTACAACCTCTTGTCCTAATTCCAGAAGTTGTACTTGTTGCATTTGTTGTAAAAGTTGATTTTTTTGTTGCAACATTTCATTTTTTTTCTTATTTACTTGAGATTGTACATTCTCTATTTGTTGAGGTGCTTGTACACTACCTTGTTTTTTGATTTCCGTGATCGCATTTTGTCCTTGTTGCTCAAGTTGTCCCAATTGCTGATCAATGTTTCCAATTTGAGCTTGTAATTGTTTTTGTACTTCCTCCTGCCATGCAGGAGTTACGATTACTTTAAGATTGACGGGACGCTTTAAGACTAATTTTGATAAATCCATTTTTAATGGTCGTGAAATTTATTTAGAAAACATCGAATTAATCATATCCTGATAATGAGTTGTTATGACAAGTCGTTTCATTTTTAATGTTTGAGTCATCATTCCGTTTTCGATGGAAAAAGGTTCGAGAATTAATTCAAATATACTAATGCGATCGTCAGCACGATATCCAGGACGATTTTTAACCTCTTTTTTTAACTCTTGTTTATAAAGACTCAAAACCTGATCAAGATAAAGACTACTATTCTTAATTTCTTCTTGACTGGCATGAGAATCAGGAATATTTAAAGCAATCCCTTTCGTATCTGCCCACTGTTGTAAAGTTTCAAGATTGGGTACTATTAAAGCTCCTAGATATTTTTGATCTTGCCCAACCACCATTATTTGATCGATATAAACACTACGGATACAGGCTTCTTCAATGGGTACAGGTTCAATATTTTCTCCATTACTTAAAACAATGGTATCTTTTGCCCTACCTGTAATTACTAAATCATTTTCAGGTGTAACCCATCCTAAGTCTCCACTATCAAACCAACCTTCAGAATCGATCGCTTTGGCTGTTGCGGTAGGATTATTATAATAACCTTGCATCACTTGTAAACCACGAATGTAAACTACCCCTTTTTCTCCTTGAGGTAGAGCTTTTTTGGTATCCAAATCAACAATTTTAATTTCTGTTTTGGGCAAAGGTTGTCCCGAAGCACCAACGATATTACGATTGAGACGACGGGCATTGGTTACAGGAGAAGTCTCGGTTAAACCATAACCAACAATTAAAGGAATACCGACAATTTGGAAAAAATTATCAATATGTTTAGCTAACGAACCACCACCACTAACCCATGTTTTAACATTACCACCAACTCCAGCTCTAATCTTTTGATAGACTAATTTATCCCCTAGTTTGTGTAAAGGTGACAAGATGGCAGCTTGAATACTGGCTTGTAATTTCTCACTACCAGTAGGTTGTAAATTTTCTAAACTCAAACCTTCTCCAATTCGTTTGGCTTCCAAGTATTTTTCCGAGGCTGATAAACAGAAAGAAACGATTTTTTGCTGGGTGGCACTACCATCTCTAAATTGCTTCTGTATTCCCTCATAAATAGATTCCCACAGACGAGGAACGCCAATCATATGGTGGGGACTATATTTTTTTAAGTCTTGCTTAAAGTAGCGAATGCTTGTGTATATAAGAGTGGTACCATGAGAGAGCAAAAAGTATTCTGCGGCTCTTTCATAGGAATGCCAACTGGGTAAAATACTCAAAACTCGATCGCTAGGAAGAGGTTTCATGACAGATTCTAAGTAGCGTACCTGCTGGAGCAAATTACCATGAGTTAACATTACTCCTTTGGGTTTTCCCGTTGTACCAGAGGTATAAATGAGGGTTGCTAAATCTTTTTCAGTGATGGATACAGCTTCAAAAGAATTTTTTGTTCCTAATTCGATGATTTGTGCAAAATTATAGATAGTTGCCGTTAATTCTTCTTCTATTTTTTCGTCGGAAAGAAGAATGATTGCCTTTAGAGAAATACCATCTATTTCTGGACGTAATTTGTTTAAAGTGGCGATATCTTCAACTACTAAAACAGAACTGTCACTATTTTCTAAAATATATAATAATTCGTTTCGCTCTGCCTGTGATGATCGAACTGCATCGGCACAACCTGATAATATGATACCTTGGTCAGCAATTAGCCAACGAGGACTATTATCAGCAAACAAAGCCATCTTTTCCCCTGATTCAACATTTAAAGATTGTAAACCACCAGCAAAGAGCTTAATTTGTTCGCTCACTTGAGAGTAAGTTAAGCTAACATTTGGCTTGTTGTGGGGATCAGATATGGCAGTAATTTCGCCAAAATTAGAGACTAGTTGCTCCCACATTTGTCCTAAGGAATGGATTTGAAAATAATCTATTTTATTAACTTTATTCATGATTAAAATCATTTTTAAAATTCTCTTTTTTCAATCATAAACCCCTAATTAGAATTTGCGATCGATTCCTAGGCTAGGATATGAATTGGCACAATCGAATATATCAGGGCTTTCTCATAAAAATTGGATCCCCTTTTGGGGTAGGATAGCAGGTTGC
>JAALKG010000105.1 GCA_011088145.1 Cyanobacteria bacterium MH1_Bin12
CAACCTGCTATCCTACCCCAAAAGGGGATCCAATTTTTATGAGAAAGCCCTGATCGTGCCCGTCAATTTGATAGTGAGTTAAATGCACTAGACAACTTAGATGTCCTACGTGTTGCGATCGCCTTAAATAGTCCAGATGATGTTGTGGACGGTTTGAACTTAATCGATAATACAAATGCACTTGGGGTAGTGGAGTTAACTGATGTCGATGCTTTAGTGGGAACTTTAATTAGCAAACCGTTTGTGGGAGCAGAGTTAGTCAGTTTCGACCTATTAGTCAATGGTGTCAATATTAATGATGCAGGTGGAGCTTATGTAGTGGAAGAGCCTGATGTTAATGGTTCTAATGTTGACGGTATTATTGATATTAATGATGTCATTACCACCCTAGTCGGATATACCTTTGGTGTTGATGACATTAGTGGTAACCGATTAATCATTGGAGGATTGAATGATACTCTAGATTCGAATAATACAATTCAAGCGGAATTAGGATTTAGTGATGGTAGTACAATTTTCTCTGACATCAATAATGTGGAGTATGTAGGAGGTCCTGTTATTTAATTAATTAATTAATCAGTCTCAAAACATCAAAAAGTAAATAAAAAAAGGGGGAAATATCAAAAGTCCCCCTTTTTTGTTTCAATTGTAGAGTTTAATTTAAGACATTTACATGAAAAAAAGTATCACAATTACGCAGTGAAGTTTTTAGCGATCGCATTTTGAAAGCAACAATTTTTGAATATTCAAAAATTGATTCAGGTTATTTTTATGATTAATGATTTTTGTTACAATACCAAGCGATCGTCTTTTTTAGTCCTTCTTCTAAACTCATCTGAGCAGTAAAATCAAAAGCTTTTTGAGCTTTGGAAGTATCTAAACAACGACGTGGTTGACCATTTGGCTGATCTATCTGCCAAATTAACTCTCCAGTAAATCCCATCAATTCACAGATTAATTGAGTTAAATTTTTGATGGAAATTTCATAGTTAGTGCCTAAATTAATAGGTTGACTACTGTTATAGTTTTGAGTTGCCATCACAATACCTCTAGCCGCATCATTGACGTATAAAAACTCACGAGTAGGACTACCATCACCCCAAACCTGAATCGTCTGATCTCCTTTTTTTTGAGCTTCGTGAACTTTATGAATTAATGCAGGTATAACATGAGAACTACGAGGATCAAAATTATCTTCAGGACCATATAAGTTAACAGGGAGAAGATAAATACCGTTAAAATTATATTGACTACGGTAAGCTTCTAATTGAACTAGTAAGGCTTTTTTTGCTACACCATAAGGAGCATTGGTTTCCTCTGGATAACCATTCCATAAATCCTCTTCTTTGAAAGGGACAGGGGTAAATTTGGGATAAGCACAAATAGTTCCCACACAGGTAAATTTTTCAACTCCAGCTTGATAGGCGCCATGAATCAATTGTGTACCCATCATCAAGTTGTCATAAAATAATTCGGCGGGTTTTTCTCTATTTAAACCAATACCGCCCACGTGGGCAGCTAAATGAATGACAATATCTTGATTTAGGACTACTTTTTGACAGTTTTCCCATACTGTTAAATCATAATTTTGCGATCGAGGAATGGTAATTTTATCTCGATTTACTCCCGCTTTTATTAATTCGGCAACTACTTGTTTGCCTAAAAAGCCAGAACCTCCTGTAACGAGGATATTTTTTGTACTTAAATCAAGCATATTTTTAATAATTAATAATTAGGGACTGCTGAATAAATATGAAACCTTTACGAATAATGCTTAACAGCTAAAATTCATCTCAAAAAATACCAAAAATAACCCCAAATTCCCATTGTCAATTCTCAATTATCCTTACCAGCTATTTTGGAATTTTTAGCCCAAGCCCTAAGAATAATTACATTGAAGTCGATTTATTGACTATATTTTGACGAATATAGGCTTTATCCGTTGTCATTTTACCATTATCAATACCGATCGCATCTAAGTCAGCTTGTACCATCAAAGCAACTAATTCAGGAAAAGTCACCGAGGGTTGCCAATTCAATTTCGTTTTGACTTTTGTGGGATCACCAATTAACAATTCAACTTCAGCTGGGCGTAAATAACACTTGTCAAAAGCAACATAATCTTCCCAATTGAGATTTACATAGTTAAAAGCTAATTCCAAAAACTCTTTAACAGAATAAGTTTCTCCTGTCGCAACAACATAATCATCAGGCTTATCTTGTTGTAACATTAACCACATGGCTTTGACATAATCTTTGGCATATCCCCAATCTCTTTTGGAATCTAAATTACCTAAATAGACTTGATCCTGTTTACCTGCAACAATTCGTGCGATCGCACGAGTGATTTTACGAGTTACAAAAGTTTCTCCTCGGCGGGGACTTTCATGATTGAATAAAATACCATTACAGGCAAATAAATGATAAGACTCACGATGGTTAATTGTTTGCCAATGAGCATAAACCTTTCCACAAGCATAAGGA
Organism: Cyanobacteria bacterium MH1_Bin12; assembly: GCA_011088145.1. Classification (GTDB taxonomy): domain Bacteria; phylum Cyanobacteriota; class Cyanobacteriia; order Cyanobacteriales; family Cyanobacteriaceae; genus JAALKG01. The sequence continues at coordinate 2,485 of JAALKG010000105.1, forward strand.
CTACGAGGATAAAAAGGAGTGGATTCTTTTTGAGGAATTTCCTGCACCTTTCCAAACATTTCGGAAGAACCTGCTTGATAATATCGTACTTCGATACCCGTTCTTTCCTGATAATCTTTAATAGCTTCGAGTAATCTTAAAGTCCCCATTGCCACACTATCAAAAGTAAATTCTGGTGCATCAAAACTAACTCTTACATGAGATTGAGCCCCAAGATTATAAACTTCATTAGGTTTTACTTTTTCTAAAATATGTCTGATGGTACTGCCATCGGTTAAATCTCCATAATGAAGAAAGAAACGAGCATCTTCTTGATGGGGATCTTGGTAAATATGGTCAATTCTATCAGTGTTAAAAGTAGAAGTTCTTCTGATAATACCATGAACCTCATAATCTTTATCTAAAAGTAACTCACTCAAATAAGAACCATCTTGTCCCGTTATACCTGTAATTAAAGCTTTTTGGCGATCGCTCATTATTATTTATATTTAGTGTTTTAACAAAACTGTCGTAGATTAAAATTCTCCACAAATAAAAGGCTTAGTAACAACATAAAACAAACATTTATGTTCAAAACAACGACAGACTGAACTCTTATTGTCAATTGTCCATTATCAATTGTCAATTATTTTAATTACAGAATTTGAAGGAACAATATCTCCCAAAAGTGCTGGTGTAAGATACAATGCCAATTATGAATTTTGTTTCTCATTGTTTATGATTATAGCCCGTAAAAAGACTTTAGAAATTTGGGAGAAATCACCAGTATGGAAAGATGTTAAACGTTATTGGGAATTGCTTTCTGTATTAGTACCACAAAATCTCAAGGTTCGTTATAGAGGTTCATTATTAGGTATCTATTGGTCTTTGTTAAATCCTATCATCATGACTGTTTTATATTCGACCATTTTTGGTACTACCTTTGCTTCCTATTACGATGATTCGATTACCAATTATGTTTTAGCCGCTGTTAATGGCTTATTGGTGGTCAATTTTTTTAATGCTTCCACGACTCAAGCATTAGTCAGTATTGTTGAAAGTGGTGATTTATTAAACAAAATTAAATTGCCTATTCCTGTTTTTCCCATGTCGATGATAGGAGCTAATATTTTTCAGTTTATGGTAGGTTCTTTTCCTTTACTTGCCATAGTCACTCTTGTAAAAACCCATAGTCTTTTCTCAGTAATACTTTTACTGTTACCTTTTAGCTTGTTGATTGTTGTTTGTACAGGAATTAGTCTATTTGTAAGTTCTTTATATGTTTTCTTTCGAGATTTAAGTTATTTCTATGAAATAGCTACTTTTGTCGCTTGGATTACCAGTCCTGTTTTTTATCCTCCTGACATCGTACCAGAAGCAGTTAAGCCTTTCATTAATCTAAATCCATTAGTTCCAGTTATTCAAATTTTTCGCCAAGTAAGTCTTGAAGGCAGATTTCCTGAATCTATTTATTTAATTCATGGTTTTTGTAGTGGCATCATAATTTTAACTTTGGGGTGGTTATTTGTTCGTCGTGTTCAATCAGCTTTTATGGATTTACTCTAAATAATTGACAATTGACAATTGACAATTGACAATGAATGTTCAAGGATAAATCAAAATTGTATTACTCTGCATTTTACATCTGAGGATCTATATAGGAATAATAAATTTAAAATTCTTTTTCATGAAGAGGTTTAGCCATATAAACAGCCAAAAAACTGTAATAAAATTAAAAAATAGAGGGAACAAAAACCTTAGATTTAAAACTTTTTGACTATCCTATACCTCATAACTATGAGAAATGCTATATCTAAAACCTAGCACCTAAAACCTAAAACCTAACACTTGATATTTAATAACAATGACACCCGAAGCGATTAGATTAGATCATGTTTCTTTATGGCGTAGAACTCAAGAAGAGTTTTCTTATGACCTTAAAAAAACTCTTTTTTCTCTGTTACAAGGAAAATATACTAAACCAGCAAAGAAACAGGTTTTAAATGATATTAATTTAGTCGTCAATCCTGGAGAAAAAATCGGGATTATTGGCTCAAATGGTGCAGGAAAATCGACTTTGCTCAAATTAATTTGTGGTATTTTAGATCCCACAGAAGGTAAAGTGAGAGTTAGAGGTAATATTGCACCTTTGATTGAGTTGGGTGCTGGATTTAATATGAATTTGTCTGTTCGTGACAATATTATTCTTTATGGTGTTTTACTGGGTTATTCTAAACAAGAAATGCTTACTAGAACCTTGGATATATTAAATTTTGCTGAGTTGAATGATTATGCAGATATGCCGGTTAAGTCTTTATCTTCAGGAATGAAAGCTCGTTTAGGTTTTACTGTGGCAACGGATACTGAACCTGATATTTTAATTTTGGATGAAGTTTTATCAGTAGGAGATGCTAAATTTGCTCGAAAATCTCGCCAGAGAATTGATCATTTGTGGGAAAAAAGTAGTACTATTTTGTTTGTTTCTCATAGTTTAGAATACATAGATGATTTATGCGATCGAGCTATTTGGCTAAATCAAGGTAAAATTGCTTTTCAAGGAGAGACAAAAGAAGCAATAGATCTTTACTTGAGTCATTTAGACGTAAAAGAATACACCCACAACAACTAATAATCAAGATGCTCGAGCGTAATTTATATTTTCTGTTTCCACAAATGAATATTAATAGTGGTGGACATATAGCACAGTTAAATTTTTTGACGATCGCTAAATCCATTACCAATGCTCAACCTGTCACTTATCGAAAAAAAGAACCTGATACTTTATTTTTGGATGATCTACTCCAAAATAACAGTCCTGACAACAATATTTATGTTATTCACTGGGGGCCAGATATTGGCAAACTGTTAAAAAAACTTAAACATAAACAAGTTGTTTATTTATCCCACAGTACGGGTTATTCTTTTAAAATTCCAGCTAGAGTACCCATCATCACCGTTAGTAAAAATTCACAGGCTTATTGGGGTAGGCATGCCCCTAACTCTCTTCTTTTTCATTTGCCTAACGAAATTTCTAGTCAATATAATAATCTTAATCAAGAACGTTCGATCGATGTTCTGGTACAAAAACGAAAATCATCTCAATATTTAATAAACGAATTAGTACCTGCTTTAAAACCTCACTGTAAATTAGTTTTAATTGATTATTGGGTAGATGATTTAGCAACTGTTTTCAATCAAAGTAAAATCTATCTTTATGATTCTACAGAATACTGGGTACAGTCAAAAGCCAGTGAAGGTTTTGGTTTACCTCCTTTAGAAGCAATGGCTTGTGGTTGCACAATATTTTCGAGTTTAAATGATGCTTTATCTGATTATTTAGATCCTGCTTTTAACTGCCATAAATTGCGAGTATATTCTCAAGAATTCGATCGCGATCGAATTTTATCCGCTGTCAAAAAATGGCAAAATCACTCCTATTCAGACATAGTAGAAAAATATCGTTTTCCTGCTGTCAAAAATCGCTTTAGTATTATTTTAGATGAAATAAATCTCTTTTTTGATCATCAAATTTCTCATTCAGAAAATATACCACCTATTAATAAAACTAGACCTATTAATATTCAGAAAATAATCAAAAAAATACGTTCTTTTTTCCCTTAAAATAATATATTTAATAATTCTGGAAAACGCTATATTCACAAAAATTTTTAATCATAATTATGGAACTATCACAAAGAATTAAACCTTTGGCAAATAATGTATTTGCGGATATGGATCAAGCTAAAACAGAAGCAATTAATAGGGGTAAAAATATTATTGATTTGTCTTTGGGTTCATCAGATTTACCAACTCCAAAACATATTATCAATACTATTGAAAAATCTTTAAAAAATCCTGAAAATCATGGCTATTTGTTACATGGAGGTACAGCTAAATTTAGGCAAGTAATTGCTAACTGGTATGAACAAAGATTTGGTATTTGCGTTGATTGGCAAACAGAAGTTTTACCATTGATTGGCTGTCAAGAAGGTACTGCTCATTTGCCTTTAGCGATTATTAACTCAGGAGATTATGCTTTATTACTCGATCCGGGTTATCCTTCTCATTCAGGAGGAATCTACTTGGCTGGAGGCAAAATTCATACTATGCCCTTACTTGTTGAAAATAACTTTTTACCTCAATTTGACCAAGTTCCTCAAAATATTCTTGCTAAAGCGAAAATGATGGTATTAAGTTACCCTCATAATCCTACTACAGCGATCGCATCTGTACATTTTTTTGAAAAAGCAGTTCAATTTTGTCAAACACACAATATTTTTTTAATTCATGATTTTCCTTATATGGATGTTGTGTTTAATGAACAGTTACTACCTTCTGTATTGCAAGTAGATCAAAAAAAAGAAATATCTATAGAATTTTTTACCTTTTCTAAATCATATAACATGGGTGGTTTTAGACTAGGTTTTGCTATCGGAAATCCTCAATTAATTACTGCTTTAAGACAAATAAAATCTGTAATTGATTTTAATCAATATAGAGGTATTTTACAAGGTGGAATAACTGCTTTAACTTCTTCTCAAAAATGTGTTCAAGAAACAGTTGAAATTTATCAAGACAGAAGAGACTTTTTAGTTTCCGAACTAGACAAAATTGGTTGGCATATACCTAAGCCAGAATCAACATTATATTTATGGGCAAAATTACCTGAAAAATATCAAGATAATTCTATTAAATTTTGTGTCGAATTAGTCAAAGAAACAGGAGTTGCTTTGTCTCCTGGTGCACGATTTGGTAAGCATGGAGAAGGTTATGTTCGTTTTGCTTTGGTTAAACCCAATTCTGTTTTACAAGCAGCCGTGGAAAAAATTGCATCCTACTTCAAACTAGAAACAGATGATTAACTATCAATAGTGAGCTTTACCCTATTTTTATAGATAGTATTTTCAAAATTATTGCGATCGCTTTTTCTTCTCAAAAAATTATTTTATTAATTATTCTATAATTTACGTATTGACAAAAAAGTCTAAGTATAAACATTCTTTTTCAAATGGATCGTGTAAAATAGTGCAACATCTCCCTCTAAAGCTTACTCTGAGTGAGTTTCAAAAATCTTTACTGGCAGGTTAATTGCCCCTTCAAATGGTTGAGGAATATTCTTCAAATCGACCACATAATCCCCATACCGCTTAAGATTACGGTTAATATAAGGACTCATAGTTGCCAGCATTCGTCGATTAATTCAAATACCCAAGGCGGGTACTTTGTATGAGCTAATTCGCTCAGGACTGCAGTCGCGCAAGTTGGAGCTGGTCGAGTTGATGGGGAGAGTCTTACCCCCTGCGATAAAGAGCCTACTGGATGGGTTATTTACAGCGCCAGAGGAACAGAATAGTTATCACCTAACCCTGCTCAAAAAACTGTCGAAATCGTCGAGACCAAAACGAATTTAAATACTCCCGAAACCGTCAAACCTTGTGAGTCCAATAGCACAGCTGGGAGTTTATGCCGATTAATTATTTCTTTGATCATTCCTTGAGTCTCGACCTGTGAGTTATTTGGTAGGCTTGCATCAGGAACAATTTGAGCTGTTACAACAGAACTATTCATTGGCACAATGAATAAAGTTACAATCAATTGTAGAAGAAGTAATTTCATTTTTCAAAGGGCATTTAGGTTTTGATTACCAGATATAAATATTATCTTATAACAGAGAAATGACGATCGAAAAATTCTACTTCAGTTTTCAGTAATCCAAGATTATGAGGATCTTTATAAAAATACTTAAGATTAGACTGAATAAAATTTATAAGTGCCCCACTTTTTAGATGATGGCTTAATGCCAGAGAAAAAAATATCTGAATTACTTAAGACGATCGAGCTTTTAGAAAAAAGAGTTGTAAACTTAGAAAGTAGCGATCGTCAAAACAAATGAAACAGGCAGAAAAGAAGACATCATAAACGTCTGATGTGAATTAAAAAAGAGGGAAAACAGAGATAATAAAAGTTGTCGAACTAAATTAATCTTGTTTCCCTATGAATATTATAAACTTTGAAACACTTATGGTTATCATTTTTGTGTTGGTAGATGATTGGTATCAAACACAAAAACCCAAACATAAATCACCAGGAGTCAAATCTTGTATGAGTGATAGTGAAATATTGACTTTAGTCTTAATTATGGATTACATACCCTTTCGGTGGTGAGACTCAATTTTGAGCTTTTATCAGAGCAAATTATCATCAATGGTTTCCTCACTTACTAACTCAAAGTCAATTCAATCGTCGTTTACGCCTCGCCTATTAGCTTCAACCATCGAGAAGTTAAGAAGAACATGGGTATCGCAATTAGGAGCAACTAGTGCAACTAATCTAATTATAGACACAAAGCCAATTCCAGTTTTGGGATATAACCGCAATAAAACAAAGAGTGATTTTTATGGTAGCGCAAACTATGGCTATTGTGCAGCCAGAAAAATGAAATATTTCGGCTATAAGTTGGTGATGTTATGTACTCTTAAGGGTTTACCAATTGCTTACGAATTGGTGAGTGCAAACACCGATGAACGAAAAGCAGTTGAAGGAGTTTTGGATCTTGTTCGAGGATGTCATATTTATGGGGATAAAGGGTTTATCGGTCAAGATTGGCAAGAAGAAATAGTCCGCTATAGTGGGAATAAAATTTTGACTGTAGCCAAATCGAATCAACTCAAACAGATACCTCAAAATGTGAGAAAAACAATTGGTCGAATTAGACAACGAGTAGAAGGAGTTTTCCACGAACTGCAAAATACGGGTAGAAATCCCGAAAGACTCTTAAATAAAAAGGTTGAAGGATTGAATACTCATATCGCCGCTAAAATAGCATCTCATACTTTACGAGTTTTACTACGTCATCAATTTGGTATTGATGTTCTTCGTTTTCAATCTTCGTCTGTTATCTAAAATCAAATCTAATTCACATCAGACGTATCAAAATCAGGACTTACGCAAAAGACATGATAATAGAAGGAGATTTTAATTCTTTTTT
>JAALKG010000106.1 GCA_011088145.1 Cyanobacteria bacterium MH1_Bin12
ATATTCTTATTAGACCTTTTTAGCGGGTAATTTCTTTCTTAGAAATCTCCTTATTCGTTTAGGAGATTATGAAACGACTGGGCAAAAGTTATCTTTGGGTGATGAGTTATTACTCACGTACAGTTTCTACAACATCTTACCATCTGCTCATGATAATGGGGGAATTTCTCAACCTTATATTGGTTTGTTAATTGAAGTTGCTGGCAAAAAAGTCATTATCACTGTTGATGCTGTGGTAGATGAAAAACCATTGGTAACTAAAAGTTTAGACGATACAGTTATGACTCCTACTTATTTAGCAGGTTGTACCATTTTGGGTAATGGTCAAGTTGTGCCGATTTTTATTCCTGATTATTTTCAATCTTTATTGAATAATCAACAAAATATGATTGCTCCAAGTGCTAATAAGTTAAAAATTGCCAGATCAAAGGGCGAAAATTTATCAATTATGGTGATTGATGATTCTGTAGCGGTAAGACGAACTCTTGATCGCATTTTAACTCAAGTAGGTTATCAGGTAACTCAATGTCGTGATGGTAAAGAAGCATGGAATATTTTACAAAAGACCAATTTTGATTTAGATTTAGCTATTTGTGATTTGGAAATGCCAGGTTTTGATGGTTATAAATTATTACAATTGATTCGAGTTACCGAGAAATGGCAGGATTTACCGATTATTATTCTTACTTCTTGTGATAATAATTTACATCGAGACAAAGCATTCGATTTAGGAGCAAATGATTACATGACTAAGCCTTTTAACCCGATGATAATTTTAGAAAAGATAGAAGATTTAATTGAGAATTGAAAATATAGTAAGATGTTTGTGTTTTACTTTGTTCGATCAAAATAATTTTTTAGAATAAAGAAATTTGAGACTTTCAACATCAGAATATAATAGACCTATTGAAAATAAAAAATAAATCTGTAAACCTTATTCTAGTGGTGATATAGAATTTTTGGACTAAAATTTTGTATTAATATTTTTTATTTGAAATTGCATTTTCAGTGATTTTTAACGAAAAAGGTACATTTGGGCTTACGACGATCACGTAGTGGCAGGCTAAAAGCCTGATCGCATTAGTATAGATACTTGAAATCTTTGTTGTGATTGAATTTAAATTTTCTGGAAATGTCTAATGAGATGATCTGAAAATGTCAAAATACTGAATATAAAAATTATGGCTAAAGGATTCGGTGAAAAATAAAATAAAGAAATTATCCTTACTTTTTATGCCTGAAAGTAAAGCTTACGCTGCCTATAATAATCTTCATGAAGCATAAGATAAACTCTAAATGTAACAAAAATTTACAATCATGTTATTAAAGTCATGAGGGGTATAAATGATTAAGAATCATCTCATAGAGATTCATCTGAAGATAATCAGTTTAATTAAGTATCAAAATATACAGTTATCGGAAAAATTTGTTTGTTATGTTTAATCTCAGTTTCTAGGGTTCCGACGAGTTTTAAAATAAATACGTGACTGGTCCAAGAGAAACAAGCTACTCACTTAATTGTGATTAAAGAAATATACGAATGGTAGCTACACGGAGGGAAAAAAGCCCGGGAGAATATGGTGATTCATTCTGTCATCATTCTTCTGGGTTTTCGTCATTGATATACAAATAAGTCATCAACAAGGAAATAAATTATGAGTAATCAACCCGACAGCGAAGCAAATAAGGCTTTAGAAAAAGAAGCCAAACTTCCTCTAACTGGATGGCAACAAGAAGTTAGTCAAGGTTTAGACTATGGATTAGAAGCTGCCGCAAGCATTAAAGATCGCACTATTTCGACTTTTTCCCGTGGGGAATTACCTCACTATGCAGGTATTAATACCTTTTTGAAAGCACCTTATTTAGAAGATGTCAAAAAAGTAGGAGAATATGATATTGCAATCGTTGGTGTTCCCCATGATTCTGGTACTACTTATCGTCCAGGGACTCGTTTTGGCCCTCAAGGTATTCGTAAAATTAGTGCTTTATATACCCCCTATAATTTTGAATTAGGAGTTGATTTAAGGGAGCAAATCACTCTTTGTGATGTTGGTGATATATTTACTATTCCTGCGAATAATGAAAAATCTTTCGATCAAATTTCTAAAGGTATTTCTCATATCTTCAAGTCAGGAGCATTTCCAATCGTCTTAGGTGGAGATCATTCCATTGGTTTTCCAACTGTTAGAGGAATTTGTCGTCATCTAGGAGACAAAAAAATTGGTATAATTCATTTCGATCGTCATGTTGATACCCAAGAAACAGATTTAGACGAGAGAATGCATACTTGTCCTTGGTTTCATGCGACTAATATGAAAAATGCTCCAGCCAAAAATTTAGTACAATTAGGTATTGGTGGTTGGCAAGTCCCTCGTCAAGGAGTTAAAGTTTGTCGAGAAAGAGCAACTAATATTTTAACCGTTACCGATATTATGAAAATGGGTTTGGATGCAGCTGCTGATTTTGCGATCGCAAAAGCTACTGATGGTACTGATTGTGTTTGGATTAGTTTTGACATTGACTGCATAGATGCTGGTTTTGTACCTGGTACAGGTTGGCCAGAACCCGGAGGGTTAATGCCTCGAGAAGCTTTAGATCTATTGAAAAAAATTGTTCAAAATACAACTGTTGCGGGTATGGAAATAGTTGAAGTTTCTCCTCCTTATGATGTGAGTGATATGACAGCTTTAATGGCAACTCGTGTTATTTGTGATACCATGGCTCATTTGGTTATTTCCGAACAACTACCTCGTAAACAAAAACCTGACTATATCCACGAAGAAGAACAAGTGGTGGATGAACCTTGGAGTTAATTTTTTACAGCTAAAATCTTTATTAGACAAATGATTTAGGCTTTATGGTTGATTTATAGCTAAAACTATTATTTAAGGTGGGCATTGCCCACCAATATTTTGAAATTGAATCAAATTAATATAAGAAAAGTAAAGCTTATTCAAATTTTCAAGATGAATGTGACTTATTTGTATTATTAATTAAATAATTTGAACAAAGGAGAAAATTTTTATGGCTAAAGGATTTGGTGAAAAACGTAATCAAGAAATTGGCTTTGCTTTGCTTTTTACACCTGAAGGTAAGGCTTACGCAGCCCGAAAGAATATCAATGAAGGGCAAGATGAACCGTTTTTAGGAATTACAAAAGTTCTTGAAGATGCCCAAATATGGAGAACGAAAAAAGAAGTACAAAAAGCTTCTAATGATTATATTCCTCTTATTTTAGAAGAGTTGATTGACGATCAAGAACAAGACTATGAATTGAAAATTTGTTCTGTTTCTAAAGATAAAAAAGGTAAATTGAGCGATCGCTTGATCGAAAAAATTGTATTAAGACGTTTACCTGAAGATGCAATTGTCGAAGCAAATCAAGAATAAAAATTATTCAATAAAGATATTTTCCCATGTATCGTTTATATGATTTTTTGCATTCAGGCAATGGTTATAAAGTTCGCTTACTCTTAAATCAACTACAAATACCATTTGAGCGTATTGAGATGAATATTCTCCAAGGAGAAACTAGAACTAAAGAATTTTTAACCAAAAATCCTAACGGCAAAATACCTGTTTTAGAAATTAGTTCTAATCAGTTTTTGCCTGAGTCGAATGCGATTCTATTTTATTTGAGTCAAAATACTGCTTATTTTCCTGAAGATAATTGGTATCAAGCCCAAGTTATCAAGTGGTTATTTTTTGAACAATACAGTCATGAACCTTATATTGCTACTTCTCGATATTGGCGAAGTATTCTGGGTAATACTCAAGAATTTCAAACTCAATTAGAAGCCAAACAAGACGGAGGATATCAAGCTTTACAAGTAATGGAAGATCATTTGCAACTTCACTCTTTTTTCGTCAATGAACAGTACACTATTGCTGATATTGCTTTATATGCTTATACCCATGTAGCAGATGAGGGAGGTTTTAATTTACAACCTTATAAGGCAATTAAATCATGGTTTAAACGAATAGAAGCTCAAAAAAATTATATTAACATCGATCAAGGATAAGGGATATTCAAATATGCACGAAACAGACATGACAAAGGCGTTGATTATGACGATCAAAGATTGGTATAAATCTCAAACACTTACATACAAAATTGACAAAGTTCATTTAATTGTTGGGGAATTTACCTGTGTTGAACCAGCTAGTTTGGAATTTGCTTTTGAAGTGCAAACTCGTAATACTTTTCTGGATGGAGCAAAATTAGTTATTAAAGACATTCCTCTAGTTGCCTTTTGTCATTCATGCAATCAGGAATATAAACCCGAAATTGGTTTGCAATATTCTTGTCCTGATTGTAATTCTCCTATGGATGATATTCGCTCTGGTAGGGAACTAAAAATCGATCGTCTAGAATACTCGGAACTTTGAACTCAGAAGTATAATTGGCTTTAGCTAACACTATCCATTCTTAAATTATTCATTATTCATTATTCATTATTCATTAACCATGCACCAAACATTCGATGCCGCTTTAGAGATTAATCTGCTTCACGCTAATCAAGAAGGTGCGAATCATAATCGATCGCATTTTGACCAATGGGGTATTACTTGTTTTAATCTAATGAGTAGCCCAGGTGCAGGTAAAACAGCTTTACTCGAAAAAACTCTCAGCCATTTAAACAAACAACTCAAAATGGTTGTAATAGAAGGCGATATGACCACGGAGTTAGATGCCGATAGATTACGAAGTTATAATATACCTGTAATTGCTATTAATACAGGGCGATCGTGTCATTTAGACTCCAAAATGGTCGCAGGTGGTATTCATCGACTAGAAACAGAGTATAACCCCAATGATTTTGAGATAGTTTGGGTCGAAAATGTCGGAAACTTAGTTTGTCCTGCTGAATTTGAAGTAGGAGAACATGCCAAAGTTGCTTTCTAGCAGGTAATTTGGTCGCGGGAGGCTATTTATTTGAAGCTTTTCTCGGCACTACTTATATCGGTGGAGTCATGTTAATTGCCATCATTGTTTTGATTTATACAGCCAGTGGTGGACTATTCGCTGTGGCTTATACTGATGCCATACAAGTCGGTATTGCATTATTGGGTACTGTATTATTATTTGGTTTGATCGCAACTAATTACGGTATTACAATACCTGAAGGAGTCGGCCCTTTGGATTTAGGGCAATTAGCAGATCCAGCCCAAGGAGCAGCAATTAACTGGGCAACCTTACTGGCTCTGGGTTTAGGGGATATTGTTGCGATCGATTTTATGGCTAGGGTATTCGCCGCAGATAGTCCTGAAACAGCACAAAGAGCTTGTCTAATTGGTTGTTTAGGTACGGTGATAATAGGAGTGCCTTTTTCCTTAATCGCCCTTTCTGCTGGGGATATATTAACAAATGCAGGAATCACTGCCGATGGACCATTATTATTTGGTTTGTTAAAAGGAATAGTACCACCTGCGATCGCTTTATTAGTAATTGCGGCAATTCTGTCAGCTTCCCTCTCTACAGCAGATGGAGCTATTTTGGGTACAGCCTCGGTGATGGCTCATAATATTTTAGGTGTCAGACATGATGATCATACCGCATCAGGAAGCGATCGTCTTTTATTACTAACCCGTATCATGGCGGTGGTAATTACTGGTTTTGGGGTCTTTTTTGCTCTAAAAGTACCACAGACAGGCATTTTACTACTCTTAGCATTTGATATTGGGTTTGCAGGTTTATTAATCCCCCTTGTCGGCGGACTATTTTGGTCACAATCCACTTGGAAAGGAGCTTTGGCTTGTATTATTGTAGGGACTACGACTCGCTTGGTATTCTTTGTCTTTATGCCCACAGTATTCGGTATTGATAATACTTTGTTTTATATTAAAAATTCTGTTTTTACTGCCGACTTTGATGGTTTTCCTACTTTGATTAGCCCTTTAATTGGTTTCTTAGTATTTGTGATCATCTCCAAAATGACCAACTCAGGAGAAAGAATAATGGCTGAGAATCGGCAACCTGAATTGGAAATAGAAAGAATATAGTCTTTTAAATTTGGATGATGTCCAAAAAAACGATGACACTGCAATTTGATTTATAGCATTTTATTAATGTTAGAATTAAATAGTAACAAATCAGTATTTTTAATGAGGATAATTTTTTAGTATGAAGTGATTTTCGATCGTCTCTGCTAAATTTATCAAGGTTAAAACAGATATGTATAGCAATTATCCACAGAAAATTACCGCACTTTGGACATCATTTCTTTTAGGGACATTATTCCATACTGATTTAGCATTGATGCCGCTTTTTCATGAATTGGAAGTCGAGCATTCTCATGCAGGTGGAAGTCTTGATGCTATCTTCGGTTTGATGTTGCTATTTTTTGTTTTACCGATGATTGCAATTATAGCCACTAATTTCACCCATGCTAAATCCTACCGCACTTTTCACTTCGGTTTGACGATCGTTTATTCGTTCTTAAATTTAGGTCATCTGATTGCCGATATTGTCGTAAATGCACCTTGGTATCAAATACTTTTAATGACAGTATTACTGCTAATTGGACTTTTATTAAATCTTGTGTCTTTTCAATGGATAAAAAGACACCATCATAAAAATAGTCAAATGAATTGACTTTAGATAGACAAAAAGATTATTAAAAATCAGAATGGTTTTGTGCCAAATAATTGATCAGAACTTACGCAAAATACTTCTGGAGAAAACACTGTAGGGCTAGAATATATTCTGCCCCTGCCAGATATAATATTTCTGCAAATTAATTAAAGTGTTAGAGAATGAGAATTATTTTCAATCAAGTCAGCTAAATCTTTTAAAAATGCCGCCGCATCCGCTCCATAAATAATACGATGATCACAAGTAATATTAACGGTCATTTGATTTTTAACACCAAATAAGCCATTACCATCCGCTACAACCGTAGGACTAACACCACCAATAGCTAAAATAGAACCCTGCCCTGGAGGTAATATTGCGGTAAATTGATCAACACCAAACATACCGAGATTCGATAAAGTAAAAGTACCAGTACTATATTCATCAGGCTGTAATTGTTTGGCTCTAGCACGACTGACTAAACCTTTCCAACTACGAGCTAAGGAATAAATATCGGCCTCATTGGCTTTTTGAATCACAGGAGTAATTAATCCGCCATCAGGCATTGCTACTGCCACTGAAACGTTAATCGATTCATTATATTTAGTACCTTCGTCGCAGAAACTGGCATTGACCACAGGATGTTTTTCCAAAGTCATAGCCACTGCTTTTGCTAATAAGGCAGTCATAGTGACTCCTTTTTGCTTAATTTTACGGTAAAGAGTATCTAAAGCATCCGTGGTGATACTATAGCTAGTTTGGAAAGTCGGAATTTGTAAACTAGCCATCATGTTACGTACTACCGCTTGTTGTAGAGTGTTAAACGGTACGGTTTTTCCTGCTAAATTATTGACAACAGGTTTAGGTGCAGGGGTAACAGCGGATGTAGCCTTAGGAGTAGAAGCAACGGCGGTAACTTGAGCTACTGCTGGTGCAGCGGGAGTTTTTCCTGCGGCTTTTTCCACATCTGTAGCAACAATACGCCCTCTGATACCTGAACCTTGAATTGTTCCTAAATCTACTTTTAATTCTTTGGCTAATTTTTTCGCTCTGGGAGAGGCAATTATTCGACCATTACGTTGAGTTGTATCTATGATTGTGGTGGTTGTAGTTGCCGCTACTGGAATTGTCGCTACTGGAGATGCTGGTTCAGTTTTTTCTACTGTTTGGGTGGTGACAGGAGTACTTGTATTCGCAGAACTAGCTTTTTCATTCGCCTGTTCAATTTCTGCTTCTGTTTCAGCAACATAGGCAATTGCTTCTCCGACAGGTGCTTCTTGTCCTGCTTCGACCAAAATAGTTGCTAAGTAACCAGAATAGAATGATTCTACATCCATATCCGCCTTGTCTGATTCTACGACAACAACGGTTTCTCCTTTTTCGACTTTATCTCCAGGTTTTTTTTCCCATGAAACGATTTTTCCCTCTGTCATTGTTGAACTGAGGGCTGGCATAAATATATCGTGAATCATTTAGTTTACCAATTTTTATATACTCTTCAGATCAATAATTATACCTGATTATGAAAGATGAGTAATCAGCTATATTGGCAATTTTTTGGTTAGTCAGAAAAGGTTTAAAACAGTGGAGAATTGAGAATGAGCTGTATTTGAAATTAAAGGCTTGTATCTCTATTTTGTTCGGTCAAAGTTTAATAAGATATAAGACAGGAGTTTTTTTCTTTATTCAAGATTTGAATCCCTAGAACATTCAGCTATCAGTTATAGCAAAAGACAAGGAAAAAAGTTGAAATATTGACATAGGAATGCTTTCAAAAATAATCAATGTCCTAATCAATAAGTTCCCTGCTATATCATATAACTTCTCTATATTCAGATATTAATTAGAAGTACCAAACCTTGATTTAGTAACCATTTTAATACATTGAAAATCATCAGAATTTGGCTATTTATAAAAATATTAATATAATAAAAGTTATTTATGATTAATACTCACTTATCTTAATCCCTATTTTTAATTAAATAATGAACAAAAATTTCATTTCCTATTTGTCTTAATTCTAATATTTTTTTAAGTTTGAAGAGATTTTCTCCCTCATGAAATAAAGAATTGTCGATCAAATTAGGAGCATCTTCTTGACCAATAATGACAGGGCAAACAGTTAACCAAATATCATCAATTAAGTTTTCTTTTAATAAAGATGATATTAACTTCGCTCCTCCTAAAATTGCAATTTTATGATATTTTAATGCACGTAATTTAATTAAAGTCTCTTGCCATTTAACTTTGTTATTACTCAAAAAAAAATGTTCAAAAAAAGTTTTTTTTTCTGCAATTAACTTTTGAGATTGGAGTAATTTTAACCAATTATTTTTACCAATTTCATTTGTTAATAAAGCACGAGGTAAAGGTTGAGCAAAAAAAGACCAATCTGGATTAAGATTACCAGATGCAGAACAAACTATATGTAGAGGTTGAGGAGGTTTTGATTCTTTTTTTCTTCTTTCTAACAGTTGAGGGTTTTTAATAGTTAAACTTGTACCGTAAGCACGAAGAGTATTTGCACCAAAGACGATCGCATCGCATAATGATATTTGTACTTCTAAATGGGCTAAATCTTCAGTCGAACTAAATCGGGCGGGAGTATTTGTATCGATACTAATTTTACCATTAAGACTTATGGCTAAGATGGCAGTTACATGGGGAAGAAGATGATTATTCAAATTATGACCAATGATTTTATAAGACTGAACGGGTGCGACCTTGATATACTACAATGAAGAGAGAGTAGGAAAGCCATATTGATTAAGTTTATTCCAAA
>JAALKG010000107.1 GCA_011088145.1 Cyanobacteria bacterium MH1_Bin12
CTTAGGGGTATATTCTATCTTGTTTTAAGTTCTAATTGATGACACGCCCTAGTTTATTTATTCTTTGTGCCACTATTCCCGTAATTGCTGTAACTCAAGGTATTGTGGAATTTGCTAAAAGGGAATCTCTTTCAGTTCTACAAAATTCCTTAGAAACTAGTTTATCTTCATTAGAAGGAGAAATTGACAATACTACCCATGAGCTTGAAGGTATCGCCAATTCTTTGGCTATTGCAGTAGAAGCTTCAGCTATTAATCCTAACTCAGCTAAAACTAATCAATCTCAACTGCAACAACTTCAATTTTTTATTGATGATATTAAGACCAAATATGACAAAGATAAAGTCAGTTTTTATATAATTACCGATAACCAAGGACGTACCGTTGCTCAGTTTGTGCAAACGATTAAAGACGATTTTACTAATTACCCTGTTTTACCAACTAACACCGATTCAGAATCTGAGTTTCAAGCTATTAAACTCAATAATAACATTGCTCTTGGAGATTTACCGATAGTCAATAAGACTTTAGAATCATCTCAACCTCTTCATGGATTTGAGTTACTCAATGGGAATATTTTAAAACGATTGGGCTTGGAAAAACAGGCAAATATCGGTCTGCGTCAACAAGCTATTGAGGGATTACCAGACCCTAAAAAGCCTTATCCTGAAGAAACTTTTCAGATTGATAATGGTCAAGCTGGTTTTGCCTTCATTGCAACTCAACCCATTAGATTGAATGGAGAAAAGGTAGGTGCGGCAATTGTTGGTACTCTAGCTAATCGTAATTTTGAAATAGTCGATCAATTAAAACGAGACACAGGAGTATCCACTGCTACTATTTTTGGTCAAGATTGGCGTGTTAGCACTAATGTTCCCTATACTGATGAACAAACTAGAGCGATCGGTACAAGAGTATCACGAGAAGTAGCAAATATTGTTTTGAATAAAGCCCAAGTATATCGAGGGGGAGCAAACATTATTGGTATTGAATACTTAACAGCATACGCCCCCATGTACGATCACAATGCCTTGCTGAAACCAGAGAATGCTAAACCAATTGGAATTGCCTATGTGGGTGAACCTTTTACTGAGGTCAATCAAAACCTCAGACAAATTAGTCTCGTTGGATATGGTATTGGAGGAGTGGTAATTTTCATTTTTGGTGTAATTCTAGTTGTTACCCCTTCAGACACAGGTATTTCTCGTCAATTAGAGAAAGTAACAGAATTTGCGGGGAAAGTGGCTTCTGGAAAATCGAAAGTTCGTTTAGAACAAAGCCAACGTCAAGATGAAATTGGTATCTTAACTCGTAACTTGAATGAAATGGCAGAAAATATTGACAATAACTTAGAAGCTCGGCAACAGGAAGCTCAACAACAAAAAGAAAATAAAGAAAAACTAGAGCAAGAAATCTATCAATTGTTAGATGAAGTACAAGGTGCAGTTGATGGAGATTTAACTGTAAGAGCGAGTTTGACTTCTATGGAAATGAGTACGGTAGCTGACTTATTCAATGCGATTGTTGATAACTTAAAAGACATTGCGGTTCAAGTAAAACAGTCCACAACGCAAGTTAGTTCGTCTTTGGGAGAAAATGAAGAGTCTATTCAAAAATTAGCCCAACAGGCAATTAAAGAGACACAAGAAACTCGTAAAACATTGGATTCGGTAGAACAAATGTCGGCATGAATTGAACAAGTTGCCACCAATGCCAACGAAGCTGCAACCTTAGCTAATGATGCTTATAGCGTAACCCAAGAAGGTACTAATGCGATCGAAGAAACGGCTAAAAGTATTGTCGGTTTACGAACAACCATGGGAGAAACAGGAAAAAAAATGAAGCGTTTGGGAGAATCTTCCCAAAAAATTTCTCAAGTAGTCTCTCTGATTGAAGAAATTGCTTTAAGAACAAACCTGTTGGCTATCAACGCTAGTGTGGAAGCAAGTCGAGCAGGAGAAGAAGGAGAGGGTTTCAGTATTGTGGCAGAACAAGTTGGTACTTTGGCAGAACAGTCTGCGGCTGCTACTAGAGAAATTACCAAAATTGTCGAAGCAATTCAGCAACAAACTCAGGAGGTAACCGAAGCAATGGAATTAGGTACTACTCAGGTTGTGGAAAGTACTCGCTTAGTTGAATCAACCAAAGAACGTTTAGAACAAGTATTACAACGTTCTCAAAGTATTGATGAACTAATGCGATCGATTTCTGATTCTACTATTTCTCAAACTGATACATCCCGTTCTGTAACAGAACTTATGCAAGAAATAGCTCAATTGGCAGAAGAAAGATTAACCGCTTCTCAAGAAGTTGCTCAATCAATGCAGACAAATGCAAAGGTAGCAAACCAATTAGAGTCAGCAGTGGAAGAGTTTAAGGTTAGTTAGTAATTAATAATTTCAGAGTTCAAGATCAGATGATTTAGTAATCAAAGTAAAAGAAAATGGATAAAGAACAACAAATCCGCATTAATTTTTTAGATGAAGCTCAAGATTGTTTTGACACTATCGAATCAGCCTTAATTGGTTTGTCCTCTGGAGTAGCAGAGTCTGAACAACTAGATTTAGCTCTTAGAGCGGCTCACTCTGTCAAAGGTGGTGCAGGAATGATGGGCTTTATGCCCTTGAGCGATATTGCCCACAGTTTGGAAGACTATTTTAAGATTTTACGTGTTCGTTATCATTCTACTCAAATCGAGACTAAGGTAGAAACTCTACTTTTACAAGGGTTAGATAACTTACGTAGAGTTAGTGAATTAACTCGTCAAGGGGTAGAAATTGACGATAATTGGTTAAAAGAAAATGTCAGCTCGATTTTTGCGGATTTGAGCGAAATTTTGGGAGAAGTTCAACCAGAAGATGAGCAACAGTTATTAAATCAAGATGGCGATGGTGATTCAGACTTAGAAATGGTTGAGCAAGGAATGGAAACCATTGTGGAAGGATTTGAACAAAATTGGGAAAATCTGAACCTAAAACAACTCCGTGAGCAATTGAATCTGACCTCAGAAAAATTGATTACTTTAGCCTATATGGCAGATATTGAACCCTTGGTTCAATTATGTGAATCGATCGAAAATCAAGTCGATATGATTAGTGAAGAAAGTTTACCTTCTTTTGCTCAACAGGCTTTAATTCTTTGGCAACGTTCCCATGGATTAATAGTTAGAGGTAATTTAGAAAAATTACCCTCGGCTTTAGAAGGTTTTGAATCTGCCATTAAGACTTCTAGTACTGAAATAATTGAATTACCAGAAGTATTGAATGGTGATGATTTACCATCAACAGAAAATTTCTGGGTAGAAGAGTTTAACAATATTAATGATGTTGATGGATTAGATTTAGAAACCAACGAATTTAATAACGACAATTTTGATTTACTGTCGGAAATTTTTGATAAAAGTGAAAATATAGATCAATTACAAACTGAGTTGGAAAAAGATCTTCAGGATAATAGTCTGACGGAAGAATCACAAAATATTCTCAATTCGGCTACTGAATCAAAACTTGATTTGGAATTGAGCAAAGAAACTAAGTCTAGCTATCAGACTTTAAATAGTAACTCTCAAAACCAAGTTAGTAAAAATATTCGGGTTCCAGTAGAACAACTTTATCAATTTAATAATCTATTTGGTAAACTGATTCTTGAACGTAATCGAGTTAATTTACGTTTAGATCAACTGAAAAATTTTGTTGCCTTGATGCATCAGCGGATGAATCAGTTAGAAAAATCCAATACTCAGCTCAGAAATTGGTATGATCGAGCTTCCTGAGAAGGGATTATTCCCATGAACGAACAGCCTTTACCAGCCACTGTCGGTTCACCAAATGAAATAGCCGTAGCCAATGGTTTAGCTTCCAATGGATACCAAGGACAATTTGATGCTTTAGAAATGGATCGTTATAGCGATCTTCACCTGATATCTCAAGAGCAGATTGAAACCATTGTTCAGCTTGAGGAGGTTAGTTCTGATATTGAGTTGGGCTGACAGGAAATAAGTCAAGCGATGCAAGAATTAAATCATACTTCTCGATCGCTACAAGCAAATGTCACTAGAACTCAGATGATTCCTTTTGATGAAGTCGTCAAGCCCTTCCCTCGTCTAGTTCGTGATTTGAGCTTAAGTTTAAACAAACCAGTCAACCTCAAAATTGAAGGGAAAACAACATTACTTGATAGAGCAATTATCGAAACTTTGAATGCTCCTTTAATCCACCTTATTCGTAATGCTTTCGCCCACGGAATTGAAGATAAAGCAACTCGTCTTGCTAATTATAAATCAGAAGAAGGAACAATTACCCTCAAAGCGGTAAACCAAGGTACACAAACGATTATTACCATCAGTGATGATGGAGCAGGTATTAATCTAGAGCAAATTTGTGATTACTTAAGAGGAATGGGCGTTAGTAATAAGCAAATTCGTCAGATGTCAGAATCCCAAATACTTGATTATATTTTTCAACCAGGATTTAGTACCGCCAATACAGTTACCCAAATTTCAGGACGGGGAGTCGGTATGGATGTTGTCCGCACTGGAATCCAAGATGTCCGTGGGGATATTCAAGTACATACCAAGGCGGGTTTGGGGACAACCTTCACTCTGAAAGTACCTTATACTCTGTCTATTTTAAGGGTGATGTTAGTCGAAAGAGCCGGAATTGTATTTGCGATGCCAGCAGATTCTGTCCGACAAGTTTTCAATTTAGAATCAAAAGATGGTTCATCAATTCACAATTTAGACAAAATTGATTGGCAAGAAGAAATCATTCCTTTAGTTCGTCTGGAAGAAACTTTCCTGTTTAACCGACCTCGTAAGCCTTTTGAAATAGATGATAATCCGATAATTAACAAACCTAGTGCTTTGATTATCGGCGAAGTTAATCATTATGGTGGGATTCAAATTGATCGTCTTTGGAATGAACAAGAAGTCAGTATTCGTCCTGTTGATAGCCCTATTCCTCTGCCAAAAGGTTTTGTTAGTTCGATCGTTTTAGGAGATGGTCGAGTTGTACCTGTAATTGATCCAGTTCAAGTTTTGGAAGAATGCTTAGAGCATACCGTCAACGCAGAAAATGAAACTTACACTTCTGAAACACAAAAATATCCCAGAGATACAGGTGATACAGTTATAGCTAAACCTGCGGATACAATTTTAGTGGTTGATGATTCGATTAATGTTCGTCGTTACTTAGCATTAACTTTAGAAAAAGCAGGTTATCAAGTTGAACAGGCTAAAGATGGACAAGAAGCCGTCGATAAGTTATTGGCAGGACTTATGGTTGAGGCAGTTATTTGTGATATTGAAATGCCTAGATTAGATGGATATGGAGTATTAGAAGAAATTAAAGCTAAATCACAATTTCAGTCTCTACCCATAGCTATGTTAACTTCTCGTAGTAATGAGAAACATCGCAAATTAGCAATGAATTTAGGAGCATCGGCTTACTTCTCTAAACCTTACAATGAACGAGAATTACTCGAAAAAATTTCTGAATTAATTCATCAGTAAAAGTTCAACGGGTATTTAGTTATTAGCTTTGGGAAGGTAATTATTCATTATTAATTATTAATTTTTAGATTGATGATTTACCCAATATAACCTCAGTTCTACATAACTTCAGGGGATATTTAAAAAGTCTAGTTCATTACTGAAAATGCCCCCTAGCCCCCAATTATGGGGGAAAAAGAGAAGAAAGTACTCGTACAACAAATAGCGAAGCATCCTCTAGCTTCCCCCTTAAGAAAATTGACAGGAGGAGGATAAGGGGGAGGCTAGAGGGCGAAAACACAATATCTGATTTTTCAAACAATCTCTGAGTTCTGAGTTCTGAATTCTGAGTTCTCGGTTCTGCCATATCGTTGATCATTTCTTTCTTTATAAATAATTAGTATATTAAAAGGATTAAAAATGCTTAAAAAAAAAATAAACCCAACTCAAATAATTCAAAAAATAGTAAAGACAAAAAGTAGTGGCAAACTAGAAATTAAAGCTAATTCAGTAATTTGGAATATTTATTTTTCCGACGGAATATTACAATATGCCAATCACTCTTTACAATCTTTTAAAACTATTCAATCTATTTTACTGCGATATAATTTGGGCGAAACAGTTAAAAATATATCCCAAAAGGCTCAAAGTATTTTAAATAGTAATAAATCATTATTTTCCATCGTTGATCAATTGGTAGAAAATAATTTTCTCAATCGTAATCATAAGAAAATTTTACATAAAGAGTTAACCCAAAATGCGATCAAATTTTTTCTTTGGTTAACAGAAGCTGAATTTGCATGGATACCACAAAATAATTTGAATTCTGATGAAGATTCCATTATTGCTGATTATATTTGGGACATTCGTACCTTAGTTAACTCCGTGATGGTGAGATTAAATGCTTGGCAAAAATTTGCTCCTTTTATTCAATCACCATTACAATGTCCTATTTGTCTGAATGATTCCTTATTTAGAAAAAAAGTAGCTTCAGGTAATATTTCTCCTGCCATGTGTGAGAAGTTAATCAAATTAATGCGAGGGGCAACAATCCATGAGATTGGTATTATTCTCAAACAAACTGATTTGAAAATAGCCCAATTTTTGTTTCCTTATATTCAAGATGATTTGATTAAGATACAACCTCCTCAATCACCTTTGGATAGATTGCCGATGATACCACCATCGATACAGACTAAATCAAAACCGATTTCGAGGAATAATTTCGGCGATTCCAAGACTTCACAACCGATTGTATCCTCCAATCAAAATCAAGCTCAAAAATCGGAGGTGACTCCTTCAAATATAAAAGCAAATCAAAAAATTTATAAGATTGTGTCCATCGATGATAGTCCCACAATGCTTGATCTGATTAAAAATTACTTAGGAACGGAAAAATATGAAGTCTGCACCATTGAAAATCCGATGTTATCCTTAGGGCCTATATTTGACATGAAACCAGATTTGATTTTGTTGGACTTTTCCATGCCCAAAATTAATGGAAATAAACTTTGTCAAATTCTCAGAAGAAGTCATGTTCTTAAACAAACTCCTATCATTATGGTCAGTGGTAATTGTCAAAATATTGATAAAGCACAACTTGAAAGTAGTGGCATCAACGATTATTTAGCAAAACCTTTTACTCGAGAAGATTTATTAGCTATTGTGGCAAAATATGTAATAAAATAATCTGTTTAAAAACTTGTCAAAAAGATCTTGTTACTATATTTTCATCTGATCTCGATCGAAACAAAATATTATAGAAAACGTCTTGATATAACATCTATCTTCTTATTAATTAATTTCATGAATTATTCATTTATAACTATTCCCTTTCTTTTATTCAGTTTATCGTTCGCAACTATTAGCCATAATCAACCGAGTATAGCTCAGATGAAACCTCAGATAGAAAATATAGCAAATAAATCAGTAGGAGATACTAGTGAAGTTTCTTTAGATTGGAATGGCATATATCAAGGAATTTTACCCTGTGCAGACTGTGAAGGTATCCAAACTAAGATAACTCTTCATCTTGATAAATCCTATGTAATCGAAACTAAATATCTAGATAAAGAGGCAAAAACTTTTAACAACAAAGGCAATTTTGTTTGGAATCAAGCGGGAAATACCATTATTTTAGATAACCTTGAAGATTCACCATCACAATATTTTGTCGGAGAAGATATGTTAATTCAATTAGATATCAAAGGCAATAAAATTACAGGTGATTTAGCCCAAAAATATATTCTTAATAAAGTAGCTAGAAATGAGACTAACTTAACAGATACTAAATGGCAACTAGTTGAAATTATGGGACAAAAAGTCGCCAAAAAAGATATTTATATCAAATTTAATAGCGACGGCAAAGCAATTAATGGATTTGATGGGTGTAATCTTTTCATGGGAGAATATGAGACACAAATGGGCAATCGTTTGAAATTTAAACAGATGATGAGTACGATGAGAGCTTGTATCGATATGGGTAAAGAAGATCAATTTATGGAACTTTTACAAAAAGTCGATAACTACACCATTACCGATAATGTGTTAAGTCTTAATAAAGCAAGAATGTCAACTTTATTAAAATTTATTGCGTTGAAAGATAAATAAACTCTTCTTTTCGAGGATATTAAGACAAAAATCAGCAAAAACGAGAGTATTTAACAAAAGTTTACAATAAATGCTCTAATATGAACCGATTTTGAGAGAAAATAATTAAGGTATAAATGAAAAAGCTCGAAATATAGACAAAAAGTTTTTGTTTGAGAATTATGTTGAAAAAAATTGTTTTAATTTTCATCGCTGGGATTATTCTTGTATGGCAATCTTTTGCTGGTACAGCTAACGCTCTCAGTTTAAATGAAGACATCCGGACTATTCCTTTAAATGAACAAGGAGAGACAGTAACACTGACGAATCAACAAGCACAAAAAGGAGCTAAATTATTTGGTGCAAACTGTGCTCAATGTCACATTCAAGGTAAAACCAAAACGAATCCTAACGTGACTTTAAGCGAAGACTCTTTAGCTTATGCTCTTCCTGCTAGAGACAATTTATTGGGTTTAGTAGACTACATTAAAAATCCTACCAGTTATGATGGTGAAGAGGATCTTTCTTTATTACATATGAATACTGGAGTTCCCGAACTTTGGTCTGAAATTAGAAACTATACAGAAGAAGATATTAAAGATGTTGCTGGTTATATTTTAATTCAAGTTAATGCTGATCCCAAATGGGGTAAACTTTCTCTGATTGATAACTAATTTTTAAATCAAAATTTAACAAAGAAAATTTGACTATTATTTGGTTTGAGTCAAAGTTTGATATTTATAAAACATGGATAGTTAACATTATAGATTTTTGTCCTCAATCATCTTGTGTTTACTGTCCATGATTTTTTTTATGACGAAATCTTTTTGGTAAAACTCCCAGCCTATAGGTGATCGGCAAATCCCGTTTGTTGACCTCAAAACTAATTTTACAATAACATTGACCATTCGGTTTAAGTTGTGTTATCTTGAAATTGTAGTTAAATAAAATAAGTATTTTATGACTCGTGGTCCTCAAAAGCAATTTGATACAGAAGTAGCCTTAACAAAGGCCATGGAAGTTTTTTGGGAGCATGGCTACGAAGCCACCAGCCTCTCTGCGTTGCTTAAAAATATGGGGATTGGTAAAAAAAGTCTTTATGATACTTTTGGTAATAAGCGATCGCTATTTCTAAAAGCGTTAGAATATTATGCTCGCATTAATATTACTAGTACTCCGCACCGAAAATAAATAGGATTATTTAGATGAGCAATGGCTTACCAATATAAGTCCAGCGAAATGGTTTTGC